>JAGRPD010000440.1 GCA_020439875.1 Verrucomicrobiales bacterium | reverse complement strand
ATCCTCTTCGCCCCTCACAAAACGCCCAACTTCGACATCCAGCAGGTGCGCATGCAGCGTGGCGATCAGCATGAAATCCTCATCGAGCACTTCCAGCCCTGCGACTACCTCAAACGCGCCCTCCAGGCCTGAGCCCACCGCTCCCGCCCACCGCTGATGTACGAAACGGATCGCCTGCTGCAGGAATACCTGCTTTTCCACTACGGCCAACCCCAGGAACTGCTCCCCTGGCCGGACGGACCCCACAGTGCCCTCGACTTCCCTCGACGCACCGTCGAGGAGCTGCTGGATGCCGCCAGCATCCCCGTCCCCGCTCGCGCGCTCGATCTCGGATGCGCCGTCGGGCGCTCCGCCTTCCACCTGCGTCACCACGTCACCGAAGTCATCGGCATCGATTTCTCCCATCGCTTCGTCCAGGCCGCAGCCGACCTCGCCACCACCGGCCATCTCCCGTATCGATTGCACGAAGAAGGCACCCGCTATCGAGACGCCACTGCCACCGTCCCCAGCCACCTGCAGCGGGATCACGTGCATTTTGAGCAAGGAGACGCCATGGCCCTGCGCCAGGACCTCGGGCGCTTTGAAATCGTCCACGCCGCCAATCTGCTCTGCCGTCTCAGCCACCCCCAGCGCCTGCTGGATCGGCTCCCCGAGCTCGTCACCCCCGGCGGCCAACTCCTCATCACCACCCCCTGCACCTGGTTGGCCGAGTTCACCCCCCCCGAGAACTGGCCCACCGATTCCACCCTCGACTGGCTCGACCAGCAGCTGCAGGCCCACTTCACTCGCGAGCATCGGCAGGATCTGCCCTTCCTCATCCGCGAGCATGCCCGCAAATTTCAGTGGAGCGTCGCCCTCGGCACTCGCTGGCGGCGGCATTGACCACCCCTCGCCAGCATCGGTTGACTCCCACCCTACGGAGCCTTCGGTTTTTCCACCGCTTCACCCGCTTTCGCTTCCTTGAGCGGATACAGCGCCTCCTCAGGCTTCACCCGCCCCCTGCGGATCAGCTCCTCCTGCGCGTCCTCCGGGTAGATGCCGCTCAGGTACTGGCCATTTTTGAATTCTCCATCCCACAGGATCTTCCCCGTGGGATCATGATCCACCACATGGCCCTCCCAGGCTAGACCTTCCCCAAACGTCCCCTTCCACCGCTCACTGCCATCCTCATACCACGTCTGCATCGGTCCAAAACCCACCCCATCCCGCTGCATCGCATCCACCTTTTTCACCCCGTTGGCAAACCACTCCCGCTGCCGCACGCGAGACCCGCGCTCAAAGTCAAAAATCCGCCGCACCCGACCATCCTCATGGAACCGCATCTCCGGGCCATGCATCTGACCCTCTTCATAAAACGCGAAGTGGCGCAGTTGCCCGCTCTTGTCCCATGAAATCACCGCACCCGTGTATGGCTCCCCGCCCTCCTCCAATCGCGCCAAACCATCCGCACCCTTCACCAGCTCAGACTCCCTCACCCCGCCTCCACGCGCCACTCCTTTCGGGGCTGAATCCGCCTCTTTACAGCCCAGCAAAGCCAGTGCTGCCGCCGCCACAATCCATTGACTCCATCGTTGCATCATCTTCATCCTCCACCCATCGCCCGATTCCTCGTCACTGTCGCGGCCCTTTTTTGAAGACCGGCTTCAACAGCTCCCGCAACACATCCCGTGCCAAATAAAACACCCGCGGATCCTCATTCAGCCGCCCAAAATAGAATGCCGTGTCCCGATCCGGCTGCGTCGGCGCAAACATCAACTGATGCATCACCTCCGGCGCATCCGCCGACATCGGATCCTGCAGCGTCACCGCAATTCGCACCACCGGCTCTTTCAAGGCCTGCAATCCCTCTCCCAACGCCGACGACCAATCCGTCGCGTCCAACTTCGCCAAACTCGCCGCCAACCGCTCGCACTTCACCGGATCCAACTCCGCCGTCAAATCCTGCCCCGCCACCTCACCACTCCAAATCGACGTCTGCAAATCTCGGCGCAACTCCACCGTCGGAGCCGCCCCCACATTCAGCTGCACCCGCTTCAAGGCAAACGGACTGAACCGCATCACCGCCGGATCCCGCCACTTCAAACGATCCGCATGAATCTCCGGCAGCAACTCCGCACTCACACGGCTCACAAACGGCTCGTTCAGACTCTTCGCATAAAACGCCGTCCCATCCTGGTTTTGGCCAAACAGCAACCCACCTGACGCCCCCCCAATCTCCTTCCAGGTCAGTCGCAGAAACGGATGATCCAATCCAAACCGCGACAAATCCGCCGCCGAATCCGCCGCAAACTCTCGCACCCGCGTCTGATTCAGCGTCGCAAACAACCCCGCCAATCTCCGCACATTGGCCGAGATCCAACCCCCTCCCTCCTCCACAAACCACCCCCCCCGCCGCCGTTCCAATTTCACCTCGGGGAACTTCAAACTATCGATCGTCAAAGCCTCCACTCGCTCCACCTCGATACGGGTCAAATGATCGTCACGCAGCGCATTCGGCCCCGCCCACAAGTGCTCCACCCCCTCCCCTCTCACCTCAAACAGCGGCTGCCTCAACGATGACCGAGCCTGCAAACGCGGCGTCTCACTCTGCTCCTCCCTCTGCAAATCCAGCGTCACCACCTCTCCGAGCACCAGCTCCAGCGTCACCTTGAGATCCGTGCTCGCCACTTGCTTCGGCAACGCCGGCTCACCGCCCTTCGGCGTCCCCGGCACCTCTTTGTCCAGCACCGCCACCACCTCCAGTTGCAGCAGAGCCTTCAGCAGCCGATCCACCTGCTCCCGCCCCGCCCGCGCCTGCAACGGTTTCGCCAGCAACCACTCGCCGCCGCTCTCCTCCCCATCATCTCGCACCACCTCGATCTGCCCCGCCTCACTGACCAATCGCACCCTCACCACCCCTTCAGGATCCACCCGCAGGAATTGCGGATCCCGCCATCGCTCCGCAGATTCTGCAAAAAGCGCCGGCAGCATGGACCTCACCAGAAAACTCCGCTCCTCCCCCACCGAGCCCTCTCGCGGCAGCACGCTCAAATAACACGTCGCATCCAAAGCCCCCGCTCGGCCCAGCGCAAACTCCGCCAACACCTCCGCCCCCGCCAGCAAACGCACCCGCGCCGCCTCCGTCCCCAATCCCGTCTCCCGCCACCCTTCACGCCCCATCTCCTCCTCACTCACAGACTCCACCACTTCCAAGTGAGACAGATCGTTGATCAGCGCCTGCACCCGCCCCGGATCCGCCGCATCATCGAAAGGCTGCGCCACCGCCCATCCCTCCGCCCTTCGCGCCAGTGCAAACGACCTGCCATCGGCAAACGCCACCTCCAGGTGATCCAACTTCGCACCATCAAACGCCAACGCCTTCGCCTCCGCACGCTCCAGCTCCCGCGTCGTCGGCACCTTGCGCTCCAAACCCACAATCAGAACCGCCAACAGCACCGTCAGCAGCGCCAGCATCAACGTGGACTTCGCATTCATCGTCGTGAATCTCGCATCGCCCTCCCCATCACGCACCCCGTCGGCTCGCCCACACCAGCAGCCCCATTCCCAACGCCAAACCAGGCAGGGCAAACGTCGTCAGCCCGAATAGCAAACGGCGCTGATTCGCATTCAACTGCACCCGATATGCCCGCGCCGGACGTGCCGGGATCCCCAGCAACCGCTCTCGGCTGATCATCCAGTTCAGGCAACCCGCCGCAAAATCCCGCGCCTCCACCAGCATCGTCGAAGGCCTCAACAACTCCGCATTGCCCACCACCACCATCCGGCTGCTCTCCACCCGCAGCCGCTCGTCCGCCACCACCCCCCGCTCCACCGCCGCCGCCAAAACCACCGGCCCCAGCGCATCCCCATCCGCCTCATCCGCCACCGGAAGAGCCGCCAAATAATCTCGCTCCCCCCAAAAACGCTCCGTCGCCTGCACCAGCGGAGCCACCTGAATGCCCCGCGCCTTCAACGCCGCCGCCTGAGCTGGAGTCGCCGCCTCAATGTCCAAAGACTCCGTCTGCCCCGCCAGCATCGTCAACGCATCCGCCAAAGATCGCGTCGCCGGAAACGCCGCCGAAAAGCCTGCCTCCACCGTAAACTCCTTCTTGGGACCCGCACTCGTACTCTCCGCCATCAGCACCCGATCCCCCCGAGGACGCACCCCATTTTCCGTCAGCCACGCATCCAAACGCGGCGTGTGCGCCCCTGGATCCAACAGAATAAAAAGCCCCGCCCGCTCCGCCTTCCAATAGACATCCACCATCTGCGTCTCACGCGCCGACAAATCATAACGCAACCCCACCAGCAACAAACCCGCCGCATCTTCAGGGATCGCCTCCACCGCCGTCAAATTCAGCGTCTGCAGCTCAAAACTCTGCTGCCGACTCAGCTCCGCCAGCGTCTCCATCGTCTCCTCCAGCGCCCGTGGATCTCGATTCCCCTTCCCCACCAGCACGTAAAGCCGCCTCACCTTGCCCTCCATCAAACCAATCAGCGCCGACGTCACCGCATCCTCGATGCGATACCCCGCCACCGCCCCATCCCGTGCCGGATCCCGGATCAACAACTCATCTTGTCGCACAAACCGCATCGCCTCCCCCGCCCGCAACAGCACCCCCGGCTGTTCCAACACCAAACCCGTCTCCGCCTTCAACTGCTCCGCCCTCTCAATGTCCCGCACCGGATCCACCTCATCCAATTTCACCTTCTTCCCCCCATGCCGCCGATACTCCTCCAGCAAACCATGCGTCTCATCAAACTCCGGCGCGTTGCGCGGAATCAACAACGTGATCTCCACCGCCTTCGGCAGCTTCCCCAAATAGTTCCGCGTCACCTCACTCAGCGTCCGCACCCCGCCCTCCGTCAAATCAACCCGCCAATAGTATCGATACGCCAGGTAGTTGATCCCACCCAAAAACAGGATCCATAACGTCAACTGCAACACCACATGCAGCCCGATCCGCCACCGCCCCGGCATCACCGGCCCTTCCCCAGAAGCCCGCACAGCAGTTCCCGCCTCCACTCCACTCGATGCCGCCTGCCCCCCCTCAGCCGCAGCTTCGGCCACGGCTTCGGCCACGGCTTCAGCTCGGCGAGGTGTTTTTCGACTCTTGCGTTGTTTTGCCATGACCAATCAATCTCTTCAAGGACGCCAGCGACGAAACTCCACCACCTGATGGGTCAGAACCAAAAAGAACGCTGCCAACGTCGCATAATAAACCAGTGGCCGGGAGTCGATCACCCCCTGCGTGAACAATCGAATGTGATCCACGGACGCAATGTAGTGCACCAAATCCACAAACGGCTCCGGCACCTTCCTCCCAATCGTCAAAATAAACACCCCAATCAAAAAGTGCAGAATGCTCAACGTGAACGAAAGCACCGCCGCCACAATCTGGTTCGACGTCAACGATGAAGCCAAGCACCCCATCGCCAGATGGAACAAACCCATCGCCAACAAAATCAGATAGCTCCCCTGCAACGCCCCACGCGGAATCTCCACCGCCCCGCCCGTGATCCAGTCCAGCAACCAAAAATTTCCCAACGTCGGCAGCCACACCACCGCATACATCACCAACGCCGCCCCATACTTCGCCCCCACCACCTGCCACGTCCGCACCGGTGCCGTAAATAAGGTCTCCAGCGTCCCCAATTTTTTCTCCTCCGCAAACAATCGCATCGTCAGCAGCGGAAACACAAAAAAGTACGAAAGCCAAAACCACAACGCATTGAACGTCCACGTCACGATCGAACCCTCACTCGGCCCCGACTCCAAAATCGCCAGCGCCGCCCGAAACGAAAATCCGCCCAACACCATCACCAGCGCCAACACAATGTAGGCCACTGGCGAGATAAAAAACGCCCTCACTTCCTTCTTGAGCAAAATCCAGAAAACTCTCATCGCTCCAACATCCTCATCCTTTCTGCGCAGGCACCCCATCGCCCGCCGTGATTTCGACAAATACATCTTCAAGCGTCGGCAGCTGGCGATGCAGCTCCCGAATCTTCCACCCTTTTCTCAACGCCAAATCCATGATCGACTCCCGCACATCCGACTGAGACTCCACCCGCAAAACATAAGTCTCCCAGCCTTCCTCACGGCGACTGCGGGGGATCACCTTGCGCACCCCAGTCAGAGCCTGCAGATCCTTTTGCGCCTCCCCCTCAGCCCCCTTCAATTCCACCCGCACCGCCGAAGTCGCCCGCAATTGCCGCGTCAAATTCCGCGGCGTATCCTGCGCGCAGATCTTGCCCTGATGCAGCAAAATGACCCGATCGCAGGTCAATTCCACCTCATGCAAAATATGCGTGGAAAGCAGAATGGTGTGATCTTGCCTCAAACTCCTCAGAAGCTCCCGAACCTGTCGAATTTGGGTCGGATCCAAGCCATTGGTCGGCTCATCAAGGATCAGCAAATCGGGACGATGAACCAACGCATCGGCCAAAGCCACCCGCTGTTTGTAGCCCTTCGAGAGATTTCCAATCAATCGCCGCCGCACATCCGTGATCGAACACAGCTCCATCACCTCCCCGGTGCGAATCCGCATGTCGCGTCCGCGCAGCCCCTTCAATTCAGCCCGAAAATGCAGGTACTCCTTCACCCGCATGTCCTGGTAGAGCGGAGCCATTTCGGGCATGTAGCCCACCCGGCGGCGCACCGCCAGCGACTCTCGAAACACATCGTAACCCGCCACCATTGCCCGGCCCGAGGTCGGCGGCATGAAACCGCTGAGAATCCGCATTGTGGTGGACTTCCCCGCCCCATTGGGGCCGAGAAAACCCACAATTTCTCCGCGATCCACCTGAAAGTTGAGACGATCGATCGCCACTCGCCCCGCATACTGCTTGGACAGATCTAGAGCGTCAATCATGCGAGGGAAGCGGGAGAGCGAGGAAAGAGATGAAAGTGAGTCGGGGAGCGGAACCAGAGGGGAGAAACTCCCATATACACCGCAACCCCATCTCCTTACAACCACCCAATGAAAATCCCCCCATGATCCACCCCGTACCCCTTATTTTCTTGCCAGGCATTTAAAATTGACTTGGCTGCAAACTGCGGTTCCATTGGAGGCGTTATGAGTGGCTCATCGCTTGATTCTACGGCACAAACGGAGGTGGATCCGCTGGTGGGGATCGACGCCAAAACGTCTTGGTATCCCACGGCGCGTTCGTGGTCCAGGAGCCGACGGCGAATTCTCGGCTACAAGGGCCTGGAGGCCAATCACTACCATGTGATGTCGCGCACCTGCGGGGGGGCGGTGTTCTTTGACGACACGGAAAAGGAGGCGCTGCGCCGTCTGATCTGGCGGGTGGCGGAGTTCTGCGGGGTGGAGGTACTGACTTATTGCGTGATGGGCAATCACTTCCACCTGCTGGTTCGCGTGCCGCATCACGAGGCGTATCTTGAGCGGTTCGACGGTCCCGAGGGCGAAAAGCGCCTGCTGAGCCACCTGCGCGTCCTTTATTCCAAAGCCTACGTTGAACAGCTGGAAGCGGATATCCGTCAGTGGCGACGGCTGGATCAGGAGACGGCGGTGCAGGTGAAACTGCAGGGCTACAAAGACCGGATGGCGGACCTGTCTCGGTTGGTGAAGGAAATCAAAGAACGTTTCAGCCGCTGGTACAACAAACGCCATGAACGCCGAGGAACACTGTGGATGGATCGCTTCAAGAGCGTGCTGATTGAAAGCACTCTGCACGCTAAAAACGACGAACCACCGACGACCGATGTGGTGCGCGCGATGGCGACCTACATCGATCTCAATCCGGTGCGCGCGGGCTTGGAGGCGAGCGCCAGGGACTACCCCTGGTGCGGCTACGGCGAAGCGATGGGGGCGGGCACGCGCAAGGCTCGACGAGCCCTATGCCGCGTGGTCGAGCGGCCAGTGGATGCCTGGGAGACGCAAGATGTGGCGGAGGTCTATGGCAGGATGCTGCAGTCTCAAAACGCGTTTTCAGTCCCCTCCCCCGAACCCGCAGCGGTGACCGAGGGCAGCGCTCCAGAGCCACCCGATGCTCTGACGATTTTCCGCGAGGCCGTGGTGCTGGGTTCCCAGGCGTTTGTCGAAGAAACGCTGGGCGATAGGTGGCGATCTCGCTCCTGCGAGCTAATGGGCCGACTCGGCACGGTTTTCTCGGTGGGTCGCCGACGTGCCCGCGCCCCTGACGGAAGCTGACGAGATCCTCGGCGGTCAATACAACTCCACCGGGGAGCGTTTGCCGTCTTCCACGCTGGTCACGCGGGCTTGCTCTTCTCCGAGCACCGCGACGCGCAGATCCCAAATCTCGCGGTTCAAGGCCGCAAACCGATCCAACGACCACCGGTCCGGTCGAACGAGCCGCTTTTTTGTTTTCTCGATGCGGCGCAGCGCGTCATGAATCACGGGGCCTTCGACGGCCTCCAGGTGAACGCGGGCTTGTTCCACCATCTCAAGCCGGTGACAAATCATGACGAGATCATTGCCGGCGCGGACGGCTTCTTGGATGGCTTGTTCAAAGGTGACTTCATTGAGAATAGCGCCCATGTCCAAGTCATCGGTCATGGCTAGGCCATCAAAGCCGAGCTGATCTCGCAGCAGACGGGTGACGACCTCATGCGACAGAGAAGCGGGCCAGCGTTCATTCTCCGGAGTGAACGCGCGGTAGTTGGCGTGGCAGGTCATCACGCTATCGATCTCGGGCAGCAGGGCGCGGTAGGGCAGCAGCTCATCGCGTTCGAGTTCCTCCCGGGTTTTGGTGATGATGGGCAGAAACTCATGCGGATCGCACTCGGCGGGGCCGTAGCCGGGGAAGTGTTTGGCACAGCTGAGGACGCCCTGGCCGCGCATGGCGCGATTGAAGATGCCGGCGTTGGTCACGACCTCTTGGGGGTCGCGCCCGTAAGTGCGGCCTTTGAGGGAGTTATCCGCGCTGTCATCATAGGAAATGTCGAGCACGGGGCAGAGATCGAGATTGAAACCAAAAAGCCGCAGCAACTGCCCGGTGAGGCGGCCATGGGTTTTGATGAGAGTGGGGTCGCCGAGATCTCGCAGGGCTTGGGCATTGGGCGGTTCCTCGCCGATGAGCCGGAGGCGGGAGACGCGGCCGCCTTCCTGATCGATGGTGATGAAGGGTTCGATCTCGGAGAGGTCGCGCAGATCATCGATCAGTTTTCGGACCTGCTCGGGCGACTGAATGTTGCGGCCAAAGAGGATGTAACCTCCGGGCTGCAATTTCTTGAAACGCGCGGCGGTTTCGGGGTCGAGTTGAGCGCCGGGGACACCGGTTAAAAGCAGCTGGCCGAGGAGGCGAGAGTCAGACATGAGGACACGCTATCCAGCGGTGCTGCCCCTGCAATGGACCTTTGCTCAAAGTCAGGGCTTGCAAACGGCATCCGTGAAAAAACGGCGAAGTTCGAGCATAAAAAGGCATTGTGAATTTGTTAATAACTATTAAATATTAACGATTGTGTTAACCGACGCTCCCCGCCGCACCCGCAACCGATCCGCCTCCAACAAGCGGCTGACGACGGGGCAGCGCCAAAAACGTGCGGCAGATCGAGGTCCAGCGGAGGTGAATCGCAACGCCAATCACTCCCGTGAGGTGACGACGTTTCATGTGAAAAACGTGGTGGCCTGGCTGCTGCTCGCCCCGGTGGCGCTGCTGACGGCTTTGACGTTGATCGACCTGGGCTGGAGGCTTCTCTCCAATGGGCACGTCTGGCGGACGGTGGAGTTTCGGTGGTTTTTTATTGGAGTGATGAGCTGGGCGGGCACCTACCTGCTGGCGGGCCTGCGTCCGGTGAAACTGTATGTTTTTGGTCACGAATCCAGTCACTGGCTGATGGCCAAACTGAGTGGTGCGAAGATCTACGGGGGCAACTACTGGAGCGCGGAAGGGGGCTACGTCGAGACCAGCAAGACCAACACGCTGATCGCCCTGGCTCCCTACTTGCTGCCGTTTTACTCGCTGGTGGTGCTGGCGGGTTTTGGACTGCTGGCGCTGTTTGTGGATCTCCAGCAGCCGCTGACGTTTGATTTGGCGGCGCGCCGCTTTGTCGTGCCGTGGGAATGCCCGTTGTTTTTCCTGCTGGGAGGGACGTGGGCGTTTCACATCACCTACACCGTGATCACGCTGCATGTGACGGATCAATCGGATCTGGCTCGGGATGGGGAGTTGTTTTCTCTGCTGCTGATTTTTGTGACCAACGCCGCCCTGATTTTGGTGGTGTTTGTGCTGGCCTCGCGGGATCCGGAATTGGGCTGGTTCAAGGCGTGGCAGTGCTGGTTGGGCAAGATGCGCTGGCTGGTGCCTGGACTTTAGAAAAAGGTCAAAAAATCGTCGTCCCATCAATACCCTATTTTATCGATAGACAATAAAGATAATAGTTGATCCTTGGTCGAGCGATCCGATGATGAGCGCTTGAATTGGTTCTCTGATTTCCCCCACCTGCTCCCGCTCCTGCTCATCGGGCTGCTTTTTATCTGCCTGCTGGGTGAGTGGCTGGAGCCCGAAATTGCGGCCTGGACGGCGGCTCTTGTGGCTGTGGCGGCCGGTCTGCTGCCGATGGACCGTGCACTGGCATCTCTGGCCAATCCGGCTCCGGTGACGGTGGCTGCGATGTTCATCCTGGGAGCTGCCTTGGAGAAAACCGGTGTGGTCAATTGCATTGGACAGAGGCTCGGTCGGCGTGGAGGCGGATCGGAGGTGGCAGCGTTGACGCTGCTGTGCGTTTTTGCTTGCCTGGCGTCGGCCTTTCTCAACAACACCGCCGTCGTGGCGGTGCTGATCCCAGTGGGTGTGGGCATGGCGGAGCGCGCCCGTTTTTCGGCCAATCGCCTGCTGCTGCCCCTGAGCTACGCAGCCATCCTGGGCGGCACCTGCACGTTGATCGGCACGTCCACGAACCTGGCGGTGCAAGGGGTGCTGGCCGACCGCGGGGAGCCGCCGCTGCGGTTTTTTGAATTCACCCCGCTGGGGATCATCTACGCGGCGATCGGCATCACCTACCTGACCCTTTTCGGTCGTCACCTACTACCGCGCGGAGGCAATCCCCAGCCGCAGGAGGCGACGCGGGTGCTGCCACCTTTGGTGCAATATTTGGTGCTGCCCGAATCCCGGCTGATTGGTCACACGCTGGTGGCGACCCTCCTGCCCGCGTATCCCGGCCTCCAGGTGCTGGAGGTGCGGAGGCGAGGCATCTCACTCCAGGAATCTCTCAATGCGCTCGGCATTCGAGCGGGAGATCGGTTGACGCTTGCCTGGACCCAACCGCTAGCGGATCCACTTCAAACCGGGAGCGAGGAAAAAGCCCCCACCGATCTGGCGAACGCCCAGGGGCTGCTTGAGCTGGAGACACGGGAGCAGGCGGTGGAGGAGGTCGTCGTACCTGCTGACTCCAGCCTGGAGGGTCAGCGCATTCGCGATCTGCACTTTCGGCAGCGTTTTGCCGTCCGCATCTTGCGGTTGCTGCGGGAGGGGGAAGAGATCGAGGGAGATCTGAGTGCGTGCAGCCTGGAGGCGGGCGACCGCTTGGAGCTGGCTGGCCCGACCGAGGGCCTGCAGCGATTGCTGGCTGACACCGATGTGGCTTTGGTTCAACCGAGCGCCCCACCGCCCCCTTGTTTCAGCCGAGCGGGCTGGGTGACGATGGGTTGGTTTCTGCTCTTCGTTTTGGGCTCTGCCCTGCATGATGTCGCACCCAGCGTCTTCCGCCTGCCAGCAGCGGGGATGGCCGTGTTATGCGTGCTGGGACTGGTGTTTGGCCGCGTGATGGAGCCCAAGGACCTCTATCATCGCATCAACTGGTCCATCATCCTGTTCATCTGCGGCATGCTGGCGGTGGGCAACATGCTGGAGCACACCGGCACCGCCGCCTGGCTGGCGCAGCAAATGAGCCGCAGTCTGGAGGGCGCACCGCCGTGGCTGCTGCTGAGCGCGGTGTATTTCGGAGCCATGGTGCTGACGGAACTCATCAGCAACAACGCCGTCGCCGCCATGGTCACACCGGTGGCGATCACTCTGGCGCATCAGCTGCAGCTCGACCCGCGCCCCTTCATCATCGCGGTGGTTTTCGCGGCCAGTTCCAGTTTTTCCACCCCCGTCGGCTACCAGACGAACACCCTGGTCTATGGCGCAGGCGGCTACCGTTTTGGAGATTTCCTCCGTGTCGGCATCCCGCTGAATCTGACGCTGTGGCTGGTGGCCACCGTGCTGATTCCCGTGTTTTGGCCGCTGCAAAAATGACCCGCCTGCCCCCGCCACGCCGTCCTTGCAATCGACCGGAAGCCCCGCCAAGGGTTCCATCCTGCGCGCGTGGTTTTTAGCTCTCACATCTTCCTCTTCTACTTTCTCCCGCTAGCCTTGGCGGGTTACTTCCTGCTGCCGCGCAGCTTTCGGCATCCTTGGCTCACGGTGATGAGCTACATCTTTTACGGCTGGTGGAATCCCCCCTTCGTCCTGCTGATGCTCGCCTCCACCGCCATCGACTATGGCTGCGGAAAAATCATCACGCGCCCCGGAGCCTCCCCCGCCAGTCGGAAGACGGGGATGATCCTCTCCATCGTCTCCAACCTCTCCATTCTG
Source organism: Verrucomicrobiales bacterium (assembly GCA_020439875.1). Classification (GTDB taxonomy): domain Bacteria; phylum Verrucomicrobiota; class Verrucomicrobiia; order Verrucomicrobiales; family Verrucomicrobiaceae; genus JAGRPD01. Next base: position 7,903 of record JAGRPD010000440.1, on the reverse strand, counting down.
GCCTTCTTCAAATACACCGCCATGGGTCTGCAATCGGTGGATTGGCTTTCGACAGCGTTTGGCGGGCACCCGGTGGAGGTGCCGGATTTTTTCCGCCACATCGTCCTGCCGCTGGGCATCTCTTTTTACACCTTTCAGTCGATGAGTTACAGCATCGACCTCTACCGCGGCCACGCGCGGCCGGCCCCATCGTTCATGGACTTTGCCTGCTACGTGTCGCTCTTCCCCCAGCTCGTAGCGGGGCCGATCGTGCGGTATGGCAGCATCGCGGACCAGCTCGTCGAGCGACCTCAGACGCTGCCGATCTTCGCCTCCGGTCTCGCCCGTTTTGGCTGGGGACTGGCCAAAAAAGTCCTGCTCGCCGATGCGATGGCACCCATCGCCGACGCGGCCTTTGAGGCCGGTGCGGGCAACTTGACCCCCATCACCGCCTGGCTCGGGGTGCTGGCCTACGCCTTGCAGATTTACTTCGATTTTTCCGCCTACTCGGACATGGCCATCGGGCTGGGACGCCTGTTTGGCTTCCGCTTTGTGGAGAACTTCAATTCGCCCTACAAATCCGCCAGCATCACCGAGTTTTGGCGGCGCTGGCACATCTCACTCTCCAGCTTCTTGCGGGACTACCTCTACATCCCACTCGGGGGCAACCGGAAAGGAACGGCGCGCACCTACATCAACCTCATGCTCGTCATGCTCATCGGCGGGCTCTGGCATGGCGCGGCCTGGACCTTCGTCGCCTGGGGAGGGATTCACGGGGTGATGCTCGCCTGGGAGCGCCTCGTCGCCCGACGGGGTCTGTTTGGCAGCGTGCCACGCCCGCTGAAGGTGGCTCTGACCTTTGTCATCGTCCTCATCACCTGGGTGTTTTTCCGGGCGGAGAGTTTTGACATCGCCTGGCGCTACCTCGCCGCCATGGCCGGTCTGGAAAACCTCGCACCCACCGCCCCTCTGCTCGCCGAGCAGATGCTCACCGACTCCCGCCTACTGCACCTCATCGCCGGAAGCATGATTGTATTTTGGGCTCCGAACACCCAGACGATCCTGCAGCGCTTCACCGTGACCAAAGGCCTCTTCGGACTCGCCCTCCTCGTGCTCGCCATCGCCGTCTTGATGGCGCGCGGATACAGCCCCTTTCTCTATTTCCAATTTTAAAAAACGCCCCCCTCCTGCGTCCTCGCCCCAGCCTCCATGGACAATCCCTACGACGACGAAAAAGACCTCACCGACTACCGCCTCACGCGGAAGTCTGCCGCCCTCCTCGCGGCCCTTTTTGCCGTCATCCTCACCCTGCCGCCACTGATCGGCCTAGTGACCACGCCACTGGCGCAGTCTCCTTTTCGCCCGCTGTGGACGCCGCAAGGAGACGGCGGTCAACCGGAAGCCCTGGAGAAGCGGCTCAAAAAAATCGAGTCCAACATCGACCGCCTCGACTACGCCCAAGCCATCCGCAGTCACACCCAACAGATCCTCACCGGCTGGCTCGGAGAAGGCAGCGTGAAAGTGTTTCCACAGGGGAACTCCTGGCTGTTTTACCAGCCTGAGCTGGCCATGCTCACCGGTTGGGGCCCCCTGCGCCGCCCCCCCGCCTCGGTGATGAAAGACCCCAGCGGAGCCAGCCTGCCCCTGGCCAAACATTGGGTGCTGGAATTTCAACGCCAGCTGCAAGAGCGCGGCGTCCCCCTGCTGCTGGTTCCCGTGCCCGTAAAGCCCATGCTCTACCCCGAGGTGCTCCTGCCCGGCGCTCCGAAGGATCAACCCCTCACTCACCCCGATCAAGCCGCCCTGTACGCCGAACTGCGCGCCGCCGGCATCGACGTCCTCGATCTCTCCGCCGATCTCATCCAGCTGAAGCGCCGCTTTCCACTCTTCCTCAAACAAGACACTCACTGGACGCCCGAAGCCATGCAGGCCGCCGTCCGCCTCACCGCTGCGCACATTCAGAAGCACTACCCCGAAGTAGCGCGCAGCGCCGAGAGCAGCCCCATGGTCGATGCCGCCGTGCTCGAGCGCGAGAGCCTCGGCGATCTCGTCGAGCTGCTCGATCTGGCCCATCCCACCGCGCTGTATCAACCCGAAAAAGTGCTCCTCACCCAGATCACCGGACTCGCCTCCGATCCCACCGCCCCTGTCGCCCTCCTCGGAGACAGCTTCGTCAACATCTACGACGATCCCACCCTCGGCTTCGGCCTTCCCGACACCTCGGACGACAATCCCTCCCCGCCCCTGCGCGCCAGCTTCACCCAGCAGCTCGCCGTTTCCCTCCATCAACCCCTGGCCCACTTTGCTCGCAACGGAGGAGGAGCCACCCAAACCCGCGCCGATTTCGCCCGGCTGCCAGACGATCAAGTACGCTCCAAAAAGCTCGTCATCTGGGTCATCGCCTGTCGAGACTTGATCCTCTCTCCCCGTGCCGCCCGGGACGCCGGCATCACCTGGGGGCCCGTCACCTTCAATCCGAAATCAAGCCAACCCACCACCACCGCTCCCCGACCCGACGTCGAGGGCAGTGTGGTCGTCGAAGCCGTGCTCACGGAAAAATCTCCCAACCAAGAACTCGGCGGCACCCCCTATCCCGACGCCCTCCACACCGCCGTGTATCGCGTGGAAAAAGTTGTCTCAGGCAGCTTCGACCCCGCCTCCGAATGGGTGGCCATCGAGTGGACTTTTCGAGGGAAAAAACCGTTGCCGCCCGCCGATTTCGTCGTCGGTCAGCGCTATCGCCTGCAGCTTGCGCCCTGGGACGATCATCCCGAACTCCACGGCATCAATCTCCGCAATGAGGTCCGGTCCGTGGACGAACTCTTCGCCGAACGCTGGCTGGTCGAAGACGCAACCCCCCTTCCCTGACCTCCCCCCGCTGCATCCATAATCGCGGCGTCGCTCTGCAAACTATTTCGCAGACACACAGTTTGCATCGCTTGATTTTGCGAGGTCTTGGCGCTTCAAAAGCTGCACGAAGGGTGGCAATCGCGGCGACCTTTCGCCATTCCCCGCCGCACGACCCTTCTGATTTTCGACGAGGAAAGAGGCCGCGAATCCGTCCCTTTCCCCACCTTGAAGAAATCTTTCAAGGTCGCCACTTGACGACCTGCGTTCTTTGAAGGCAAAATGCGGACATGCGTAGGATTCCCTTAATCACCCCACTGCTCCTTCTCACCGTCATGCTGCTCCCCGCTCAGGCACGCATTGGAGAGACCCTGGAGCAGTGCAAAGGACGCTACGGCCCCGTCATTGAGCGACGCGCTCCCCTCATGACTCAGAGCGACCCTGAAGCCTGCGTTTTCTCCAAGGATGGCATCTCCATCATCATCGAATTTCGGGCCGGTATCGCCTGGAACATCAAGTACCGGACGCTGGATCTTGTGCCCACTCAGGTCAATACCCTGCTCAAGGCCAACATGCCCGAGGGCGGAACCTGGTCCGCTGCCTACATCGTCGCGGAGGTGCAGTATCGCCTCTCGGGAGATCGCCGCCGCACCGCTAGCTACTACCCCGGGCAGGCGGGGGAGATGGGCATTTTAGAAATCTCCAGCCGCGAGTTTAATGCCGCGCGCTGGGAAGAGCGTAGCAAGCATTTTGGTGATGTGATCAAGGCTGCCGCCGAAAAGAAAAAATTGGACGGCTTTTAAGAGCCCCACACCGCTCATTTTCGATCCATATCCGGCGTGTGCAGATCCGCCGCATGGAGCTTTTCAGACTCACCACTGGGAGAGGTCAGCACCTTCCACACGCAGCCCACGAAGAGCAAGGTGACGACACTGACAGAGACAATCATGATGAGGAGGCCGGAGGTGCTCATGGATCCAGAAGGGCAGGTTGAAGCTTAGTCTTTGAGTTCGGACTTGTAGGTTTTTGAGGAGCCGATGATCAGGGCCAACCCCACACCCACCACCACGATCAGACCCACACTCATCCATGCCACGGGATCTCTCTGATCCACCAGAGCCTGCACATAGGGACTTGCAGATTTTTGTCCCGAAGCGAGGTCCAGACCGAAGACATTTTTGATCACCCACAGCGTGAAGATCGTCAGCAGAAACAGCGGACAGACCCACTTCAGCACCACTTTGAAGAAAGTCGGCACCCGGATCGCCGCCCCCCGATGCAGCTCTTCGAACCCCTTGTCCACCCCGAACACCCAGCCGAACAGGATGATCTGCGCCGTGGCCAACACAAAAATCAGGAACGTGCCCACCCAGAAATCCAGCGTATCCAGCGCCTTCACTCCCGCCGTAAAATAGGCCACAAATCCGACCCCCAACGCCGTCAGCGTGCCCAGCAGCGCCACCGAAGCCCGCCGCCCGATCCCCAGCGCCTCCTCCAGCAAAGCGATTCCCGGCTGCAGCATCGACAGACTGCTCGTCACCGCAGCGATGAAGAGCACAAAGAAAAACATCGCTCCAAACAAACTGCCCGCTGGCATCGCACTAAACACCATCGGCAACACATTGAATCCCAGCCCAAACGTCCCCTGCCCCGATACTCCAGCGATGCCCAAAAACGCCACGCCCGCTGGCAGCGTGATCAGTCCCCCCAGCGCCACCTCACAAAATTCGTTGGTTGAACTCGCCGCCAAGCCACTGAGCACCACGTCATCCTTCGCGCTCATGTAGCTGGCATAGACCAGGATCACGCCAAATCCCACCGACAGGGAAAAAAAGATCTGCCCCGCCGCCGCCAGCCACAAGTTGGGATCCTTCAGCCGCTCCAGTACCCCGATCTGCTCCACCTGCGCTCCGGGCACGGCTGCCGCCAGCTCCCCGGCGCGCTGCAGCCGCTCCTCCTCGGTGGGAGCCACCACCTCATGCAGCACCGTTTTGCCATCCTCCGCCATCACCAAGGTCTTGCCTGGATTCCACATGTAGCCCAGCCCATTGCTCACGTTTTGTTCAGGCTTGCTGGCGTCTGGCGTCCCCAGCGTCAACACCCGCACCAGCACCAGTACCGCCAGCGCAATGAGCACCGGCATGCCGTAGCGGCAGACTTTTTCGATCCCCTTCGAGATGCCCCGATAGATCAGCACCAGGTTGAGTCCAAACACCACCAGCAGCCACGGCAACATGCTGTCCCAACTCATTTGCAGACCCGCGCCATCTTTCTTGGAGCCGACAAACCCGTCATAAAAAGCGGTCGCATCCCCAATGCTCCCAAACCTCAGTGCCGGGTCCATCAGTGCCCGCGCAAACCGCACCGTGTACCCCAGTGTCCACGCCTCGATCACCACGTAGTACATGAAGATGACCAGCGGAATGATCGCCCCCAGCACCCCCAAGTACTTGCTGCCCCGGTGCGGCACCAAACAGTGAAACACCCCAGCCGCCGAGTTGAACCCCCGCTGCCCCGCATAGCGACCCATCGTCCACTCCGCCCAGCCAATCGGCAGACCGATGATCAAAAACGACACCGCGTAGGCAATCATGAACGCTCCCCCGCCAAACTGAGCGGCCTGCCCGGGGAAACGGAGAAAATTTCCCAATCCGACCGCGCTGCCAGCGACCGCCAAAATCACCCCGATACGGGAGCCCCAAGAATCTCGATTGCCACGTGCCATGATTCAGGATGGTAGAAAGAACCCTGCCAACTCACAAGACCCAATTGCGCTCCCGATCAAGGCTGGCACCGCCACTCCCGGGTGGATTTTCATCCCTGAGAATGCCCCCACCCCCACAAAACCCAAAATATCCCGAGAATCTCAAAGAAAACGGTTGATCATTACGGGGTAAAAATTTAGGTTTTGTGAATCAATTTCGCGAAAAGAAAATCGATTTTCATCATTTCAAGAAAAAATCACACACACTGTCCTCGCCAGGATTCTTTGAGACCGCTATCATTGTGACATGAGTTTCTCGTTTCGCAGCATGCTGAAAAAAGTCCGTTCCTCGGACAAATCGCCAGCACCGTCTGAGAATTCAGATTCTGTGCCACCTGATTCGGATTTCGATTCAGCCTTTAATTCCAACCTGCCGCCAACCATGGGAACCGGAGCCTTCTCGCCGCAAAATAACCCCATGCCTTTTGGCAGCCTGTTTCGAACCCTGGGTGACGATGACGACTCCGGTCAACCCGTGCAGCCCACTTCGCCTTTTGGTTCCAGCGCCAGCGCCCCGCTCTCGCCTCTGACCGTAGGTGACGTGCTGCCACAACTGCCCCCCGAGCTGGCCAAAGCATCCGCCATCCCGCCTCATCAGCCGGTGCAAATCTCCGCACAGACCCTGCGTCAGGCCCTGAGCAGCGGCCAACCGGCCATCCCCATCTTCGAAATTTATCGCGTCTGCCCCGGGATCTTTCAGGTGCCGGTCTCCCCGGAAGACAGCCGCATGGTGCCGCTGCCTGCCTCCAAACTCCCCGCCATGCTGGCCGCAGCCAATGGAGCGCCAGCCGCAGAAAGCGCGCCAGTGGCCGCCGCCATGACCGTATCCCCCGGGCCTACGCCCAACGGATTCGCCAACTCCCCCTTCCAAAGCCTCCTCAACGGCCCCGCGATGCCCTCCCACCAGCCGTCACCGTCCGCCTCCCTTTCGACTCCGCCCCCTCTGCCAGCATCCGCCCCCGCAGCTTCTCCCACTGAGCCTGCAGCGGCACCGCGCTCTCCCGTCTCTCTTCCCCCCCGCCGCGCTCCCGATCAATTGCCGGCACAGTCGATCGACTCGCACCCGCTCGATCAAGGAGGCTTCAACGGCAAGCTACCCACCCTCGGCATCCCGACAGCATCAGGCGCAGCAGCCCCCGAATCCGCCGTCCCCTCGCCCGCCCCCGAGTCGGCAGCAGGCGGATCTCCTTTTGCGCCAGCTCCCGCCGCCGCAGCTTCCTCACCCTTTTCCATGTCCTTCAAAAATCCGGGTTCTCAGGCTCCAGAGGCCACTGCACCAGCTGCACCCCCGCAGCTCTCCGATGGCCCACACTCCGTCCAAGTCGCTGCTTTGGTACAGGGTCACTCCGCCGAGGCACTCGGATTCGAGCCCGCCATGGTCCCCTCCTGGATCACCAGTACCCTGCGGGCCGACACCGTGCGCCAAATTTCCACCTCGGCTCAACCCACCATCGATCTCGGAACCGTGGTGGACGGCATCACCGACGTCGGCTTCCGCCAGGTGCTGCAGACCGCCCGCCGGGCACACCCGCTGCCCCTGCCTCTCGCCCTCTTGCACCCCGTGAGCACCGCTCCCACGCCGTCCCCACTCCCCACAACACCGCCCCCTCTCCCCACGCCGAAACGCTCCGTGCAGCCAGGGAATCCCTTCTCCACCGTGCCCAGCACCGCTCCAGGCGCAGCGGTGGCCTCGCCTTTCAGCTTCCTCAGTGAGCAGCAGCCGACGCCTCCCGCCGCTCCTCCCTCCAACGGCGTCGGCCCCTTCGCCACCGTCCCGCCCGCGCGCCCAGCCGCCACCAGTGGATCCTCCTCCGGCCCCATCCAACCGCGCGCCGATGCCGCCTCTCTATTTGGATTTGGCTCCGCTCCCAAATCACCCGAACCCGCCGCGCCCGAACCCATCGCTCCTCCAGCAGCCGCACCCACAGCCGCGCCTGCCGCAGATCCCTTTGCCCAGCCCAAGCAGGGCTCCGCTCCAGCGCCCACCGAAGACGATCGCGGAGGCTTCAGCAGCCTCGATCTTCTCGGAAAAGCCGCGCCCCCGCCTCCCCCCGAGCCCGCACCGACTCCGCTCTTTCCAGCCGACGACGAAGATACCGCTCCTCCCTCCGCTCTGCCAGAACTTCCCCCGAGAGTCGAGCGCACCCCGCCCCCAGCGGAGCCGATCCCTGAGTCCGAGGACATTCCCCGCGCCAAAAGCACCCCGCTCCCTCCCCGTCGGACGTGGATCGCCGCGCCGGAGATCGAGGTGGAGGCCGTCGCTCAGCCCGTCTCCGAGCAGCCCCCCCCCATTCTGAAAACCACACCCGCCCC
>JAGRPD010000439.1 GCA_020439875.1 Verrucomicrobiales bacterium | reverse complement strand
TCATCGTCCCACTCGAACCCGGAAGATTTGGACGAGGAGTGGGACGAGGATTTGGCCGCCCGGTAGCCACGTTTGTCAAAACGTGGTTCGTCAGCTCTCAAGCCCACTGATCACCACCAACTTACATCGGCCGCTCCGACCTTGCGCATCAACCATCGGCGTCTCAATCATCGTCCCACTCGAACCCGGGAGATTTGGACGATGAGTGAGACGAGGATTCGGCAGTCCCGTAGCCGCGTTGGTCAAAACGTGGCCCGTCAGCTCTCAAGCCCACCCGTCACCACCAACTCACATCGGCGGCTCCGGCCTCGCGCTTGAACCATCGTCGTCCCAATCATCGTCCCACTCGAACCCGGGAGATTTGGACGATGAGTGAGACGACGATTTTTCAAGCGCGGGCGCGCTACGGTCGAAAGGAGCTTCGAGGGGCAATTGCCGCTCAGTGGATGGGCCTGCGCTGCTCAACTGGTCCGTGCCTGCTGTTCCAGTTTCAGCAGATCTTGGGCGGTGGATTGAATGCCGGGCAGCAGAGCGTCTGGCAGGCCGTTCAGCAGGGGCAGGGGGGCACCCGTGGCGGCGATGCCCGCCAGTTCGACGGCGTGATGCAGCACGAGGATGGGGCTGTGGGCATTGCGCAGATCCTCCAGCGGTTTGAATTTCTCTCGCAGGTTTTCAGCGGCGGTGAAGTCCCCCGCGTCAATGGCCGCCAACAGGTTCATGGAGAGCTGTGGGGCAATGCAGACGCAGCCTGCGGTGTAACCGACGCAGCCAAAGTCACGCATGTGAATGATGGCGGGTTGCTCACCGATGCCGCTGACGATGAGCTGGGGATCGACGCGGCCGACGAGGTCGCGCAGGATGGGATCGTCACTCGGATCTTCGCGGACGATGGCGTATTTGATCCAGGAGATGAGGCCGTCATCCACCAGTTTTTGCGCTAGCTCGGTGGTGATGTAGTTGGCCTCCTTCATGTACAGCACGGCGGGGATGCCGGCCTTTTCCACAAAGCGTCGGATGGCGGTGGCCACGCCAGCTGGCTGGGCGGGAAACAGCGTGGGTAGCAGCATGGCGGTGGGAAATTGGAAATCCCGCAAGATGGCGGCTTGATCCATCATGGTGCCATACATGGGGCCGACGGCGGGGACGATGAGGGTTTCTTCACCCGCCGTTTCAGCCAGCATGCTGAGCAGGGCCGCATACTCGGACACGGCGATGTGGTAAAGGTTGGCATTGCCGCCGTAGAGCAGCGTGCGGATGCCGCCTGCCTCCATGTGCCGGATCAGTTTGGCATTCTCTTCGGTGGAGAGAGTCTGGTCGGCATTCCGACACAGGGGAGGGACGGCGACGACGGAGCGATGGAGGTCCGCTGGGGTGATACGGCTGGTTTTCATGGAGGCAAGGAGATAGCGGCTGAGAGCCCGTCTGCCAAGCTCCAGGATGAGGCCGAGGTCGAAAAAAACGCTCGGTGATGATGGATGCGCTGCGCGGAGTTAGTCCTTCCACTCGGTGAGGACCTTGCGCTCGCGGACCGGATACCAGTTGGCGATCTTTTCTGCGAGGTCGGCGACGATGTCGGGATGATCTTTGGCGACGTTGTGGTCTTCGCTCGGATCCTCAATGAGGTTAAAAAGCTGTGGTCTTTTTTCGGTGCGGGGATGGCTGCTGGCGTAGCGATTGACCTCGCCATCGTAGGTGAGCAGGAGCTTCCAGGGACCCTGGATGGCCCAGCGGTAGAGCAGGGAGGCCTCGGGATTGTCCACGTCCGCGATGTCGTGAGCGAAGCCCTCGCCAAAGATGACGTCATGCGAGACCGGGGTGCCTGCGCGCAGAGCGGGCATGAGGTCGAGACCGGGCAGACCAGTGGGAATTTGCACGCCTGCGGCAGCCAGCTCGGTGGGGACGATGTCGATGCTGGAGATGAGGCCATCCCGTCGGCCGGGCTGGATCACACCGGGCCAGGAGAAGAGGATGGGCTGGCGCACGCCGCCTTCGTTGGGAGACTGTTTGGAACGGTCGGCGTATTTGGGTTTGTCGGGGCTTTGGATCCAGCCGTTGTCGCAGACATAGACGAAGAGCGTGTTTTCGGTGAGGCCTTTGGCCTCGATCTTGTCCATGAGGTGACCGCAGGTTTCGTCGAACCACTCGACCATGGCGTAGTATTTGGCGACGAATTCGGAGTCCACCTTATCGCGATATTTTTTCAGCAATCGCTCCGGCGGAGTGTGCGGTGAGTGCGGCATGAAAGGTGCGTACCAGATGTAAAATGGCTTTTCTTCACGGACGGCGGTGTCGATGAAGTCATCCACCGGCTGCATGCCCTCGCGGCCGATTTTCAAACCGTCGTCTCCATGGCGTCCGCCGCGCTCGGGGAAGCCGCGCGTCATGCCGTGGGTGAAGCCACCGCGCTGGTAGGACCCCTCCCACCACTTGCCGCACTGAAAGGTAAGGTAACCCGCCTGGGTCAGCAGTCGGGGCAGGGTGGGCAGCCCATCGGTGTGAGCGATGACGCGCTCCCGCAGGGCGTCGTATTCGGGAGAGTCGGGTTTGGCGAGTTTGGGGGAGGGATCGTTGCCAGAAATTTTGTGCTGATGGGCGTAGAGACCGGTGACGAGAGTGGCCAGGGAGGGGCGGCACAGGGCCGTGGGCACGTAGCCGCGGGTGAAGACGGCGCTGCGTGTGGCGAGACGATCCAGATTCGGCGTCTGGATGACGGGATGGCCCATGAAGCCATAATCCATCCACGCCTGATCGTCGGAGAGGAGGAAGACGATGTTGGGAGGAGCGGCGGGCGCGATGGCGGCAAAACCGAGCGTGAGGGCGGCGATGAGAAGGGTGCGGAGTCGATTCATGGACGCGGTGAAAACGAAGGCAAGCAGGGCGGCCTTTCGCGCGGTGCGCGCTGGAGGATTGACGCAAGGTGACGCGGGCTTGGCACGTTCCAGACTGCCTCATGATCAAGTTTTGTCTGTTGCTGGGAGCCTTGCTGCTCTGGAGTCCTGTGGCCGCGCGTGCTGCGGAGAAGCCCAATGTCGTCTTCATCGCCATCGACGATCAAAACAACTGGATCGGCTGCTTGGGCGGACATCCGATGGCAAAGACTCCCAACATCGACAAGCTCGCCGCTCGCGGCACGATGTTCACCAACGCGCACTGTCAGGCTCCTCTGTGCAATCCCTCACGCACCAGCATCATGGTGGGCCTGCGCCCCAGCACCACAGGTATCCACGGTCTGCAGCCTTGGTTTCGCGACGTGCCACAGTGGGCGGATTTGGTATCCCTGCCGAACCATTTTGAAGACAACGGCTACAAGACGTTGAGCGCGGGAAAAATCTACCATAGCTGGCGCGCGCCACGGAAAGGGGAAAAGCGGCCCGAGTTTCAAGTGACGGGCCCGGCGGGTGGAATCGGCTCCAAGCCGCCTGAAAAGCTGGTCAAAGGCGTGCCGTTCGGCGATCACCCACTGCTGGACTGGGGCGTCTGGCCGCCGGACAATGATGATACCTCCAAGGGCGACTATCAGGTGGCGAGCTGGGCGGTGGAGGAGCTGGAAAAGCTGCCCAACGATGAGCCCTTTTTCCTGGCCGCAGGTTTCTTCCTGCCGCACGTGCCTTGCTACGCCACCCAGAAATGGCATGATCTGTATCCAAACGATGAGTCCATCCTCCCCGAGGTGCGGGATGACGATCGGGATGACACGCCGCGCTCGTCCTGGTGGATCCATTGGTCGCTGCCCGAGCCGCGTCTGAAGTGGGTGCAAGAGTCGGGACAGTGGGTCAATCTGGTGCGGTCCTATCTGGCCTGCACCAGCTTTGTCGATAGCCAAGTCGGTCGCATCATGGACGCACTGGAAAAGAGCGGCAAAGCCGACAACACGATCGTCGTGCTATGGGGAGATCACGGTTGGCATCTCGGGGAAAAAGGCATCACCGGCAAAAATACGCTGTGGGAGCGCAGCACCAAGGTGCCGCTGATTTTCGCGGGACCGGGAATCAAGGCCGGTCAAAGCTGCAATCTACCGGTCGAGTTGCTGGACATGTACCCGACGCTGGTGGACCTCGCTGGCCTGCCGTCGGTGCCACATCTGGAAGGCATCAGCATCAAGCCGCAGTTGCAAAATGCCAACACACCCGTGGGGCGACCCGCCATCACCTCCCACAACCAAGGCAATTTCTCCGTGGTCAACGAGCAGTGGCGCTACATTCACTACGTGGATGGGGCGGAGGAACTCTACGATGTGGTCAATGATCCGCACGAGTATTACAACCTGGCGGAGAAGCGCCGCGGGGTGTGTGCCATGATGAAAAAATATCTGCCGAAAATCGATGCAGGCCCCGTGCCCGGCAGCGGATCTCGCATCCTCACTTTGTATGACAAAATTCCGGTATGGGAGGGTAAGCCGATCCTGCCCGATGCTCCGATCCCTCATGATCTGGAGGATTGAAGCCGCGTCATTGCACGGTGATGCCTGTGAGTAAGGTGGCGCGTGCCTGCTCAGCCGCTGCCGTAGTGCGGGCGTGAATGCGCAGCAAAGGATCGCCCTCCCGCAGGGTGCAGCCGGTCTTCGCAATCCGATCGCATCCAACGGCGAAGTCCACCGTATCGCTGGCGGTGGCGCGTCCGGCACCTAACTCGAGAACGGCCCGTCCCACGGCACCTGCGTCCATGCGTGTTAGCTCGCCACTGTGAGATGCGGGCAGTTCGACGATGATGGGAGCGGGGTGAACGCGTTGAGTTAGATTTTCGAGAGCCTCGACATCGCCGCCTTGAGCGGCGACCATGGCTTGAAAGCGCTGCCAGGCACTGCCATCTCGCAGTCGAGCCGCCAACTGGTCGTGTGATCGATCGCAGACGGCGCAGGCCAGTTCCAGCACCATGGCTTCCAAATCAGGTGGCCCCTCGCCGCGCAGACAACGCACCGCCTCAGCCACCTCCAAGGCATTGCCTGCCGCTTCTCCCGTGGGCTCGTTCATGGCGTGCAGTTGCGCCGTGGTGCGCACCCCCAGCGCCGTTCCCACCCGCTTCATGGAGGCTGCGAGAGCTTCAGCCTCCGCCGCCGTTTTCATGAAGGCCCCGGTGCCGTATTTCACATCCAGCACCAGTCGATCCAGACCTTCGGCCAGTTTTTTGCTCATGATGCTGGCGGTGATGAGCGGGATGCTAGGCACCGTGCCCGTGACGTCGCGCAGGGCGTAGAGTTTTTTGTCTGCCGGGCAAATGTCGGCGGTTTGGCCGATCATGACGCAGCCGATCCGTTCCATCTGAGACTCGACTTCTGCGGCACTCAGTTGGGTGCGGAAGCCTGGGATGGATTCCAGCTTGTCCAAGGTGCCGCCAGTGATGCCCAAACCGCGCCCTGAGATCATCGGCACCCAAAGTCCCTCGCAGGCGAGCAGGGGAGCGAGCACGAGAGACGTCTTGTCACCGATGCCTCCCGTGCTGTGCTTGTCCACACGCAGAGGCGCATCCACACGCCACTGGAGGGTGCGGCCGCTGTGCAACATGGCCTCGGTGAGAGCGCTGATTTCAGCATCGTCCATGCCGCGAAAAAAGATGGCCATGGCCAGGGCTGACATTTGGTAATCCGGGATGTCACCCCGGGTGAAACTCTGAATCAGCCGCTGGATTTCTCCGTCGGTCAGGCGGTTTCCGTCGCGCTTTTTCTCGATCAACTGCGGCACGTGCATGATGAGATTCTAAACACGAGGGCTTCAATTCGCACATCCGATTTCTTTGGGCCGCAGGGCGGGATCATTCGCGTCTCAAAGGC
>JAGRPD010000438.1 GCA_020439875.1 Verrucomicrobiales bacterium | reverse complement strand
TCGTCTCAATCGTCGTCCCAATCTCTTGGGATCGAGTGGGACGAGGATTGGGACGAGGATTGGGACGAGGATTGGGACGATGAGTGGCGAGTGAACCTTCCGAGTCCTCACCAGACTCGGCACCAGAGGACTTTCAAATAGCGTCCTTCCGGCACGTGGGAGAAGACGGGATGATCTGAGCCTGCGCCGGTGCGGTCGAGGATTTGCAGGCGGTGGCCACGGCGATGGGCGGAGCCGATGACGAGTTCCTCAAAGGCCTCCGCACTGAGCAGGCCGGAGCAGGAGCAGGTGACCAGCAGTCCCCCGGGCCGGACCAATTGGAAGGCCAGCGCGTTGAGATCGCGATATTTAAAAATGCCCTCATCCTGATCGTCGCGGCGGTGGATGAGCTTGGGTGGGTCCAGCACCACGGTGTCCCATTGCTCGCGGTTTTGCAGCATCTGCCGCCCCCAGGTGAAGGCGTCTCCATGCACCCAGTGGATGCGGGTTTGATTGTAATTGGCGTTGGCTTTGGCCTGGGCGATGGCCTTTTCATCCAGATCCACGCCGGTGACATCCTCGCAGCCGGCCTGCAGGCGGGCGGCGAGGGAGAAGCCGCCGGTGTAGCAGCACAAATCCAGCACCCGACCCCGAGCCCAGCGTCCGAGTTGGGCTCGGTTGTCTCTTTGATCGCAGAAAAATCCGGTCTTATGCCCGGTCTGAAAATCCGCACCGTAGCGGATGCCGCTCTCGGTGAAGCGCACTTTTTGCGGCGCGGGATCGTCCGCCTCGGGCACGTCAGCGAAGCGCATGCCCTCCATGCGGGCGATGTCGGGATCCAGGTGAATGACGTGGTGAGCGGTGCCACAGGTACGGTGCAGCAGGGGCAGCCAACGCCGCAACCGCCGCCACACGGCCAGCGTGGTGACCTCGATGGAGAGGGTGTCTCCCAGGCGATCCACGATCAGACCGGGCAGCCCATCGCCATCGGAGTGAATGGCGCGCCAGGCCTCGGTGGTCTCGGGCAGGCGGAGGAGGTCGGAGCGCAGTTGCAAGGCATCGGCCAGGCGGGCGTCGAGGCCGTCTTCGGTCAGTGGCTCGGGTTGATGGCGCAGGATGCGCAGCGGGACGCGGGCTTTGGGATTGAAAAAACCCGTGCCGAAGGCTTGCCCTTCGCGGTCGCGCACATGCACCAGATCGCCCGCACCGGCATCGGCCGAGGTGGCACCGACCATGTTGGGGAAAATGGCGGAGTGCTGGGAAAAATAGCGCAGCTGGACCCACGGGCGCGGCCAGTCGGCGCTCTCGGGCGGGGCGGGTTGCGGGCGGATGCCGACGGGGCGTGGGCCGTGCCCTCGTGAGGTGGGGCGATCGGGTCGCCGTCCGAAGGGAGGCTGAGGGCGGTGGGGGGAGGACATGGACGGGCGTGGGAGGCCGAACGCGGCTGGGTCACCAGCGGATGACGGAGCTGGCCCAGGTCAGCCCGGCTCCAAAGGCGACGAGCAGCACCACGTCACCGCGTTGGATGGCTCCTTGGCGATTGGCCTCGTCCAGGGCGATGCCGATGGAGGCGGCGGAGGTGTTGCCGTATTTGTGCAGGTTGATGAAGGTGCGTTCCGGGGGCACACCGAGCCGGTCAGTGATGGCGGAAATGATGCGTTGATTGGCCTGATGGGCGATGACCATTTTGACATCGTCAGCGGTGAGGCCGGCGCGTTCCAGGGCTTGCTCGCAGGCTTCTTTCATCCGCGTCACGGCGTGGCGGAAGACTTCTTTGCCCTCCATCGAGATGGTCTTGATGTTGTCGTTGACGTTGTCCGGCGTCACGGGATGTGCGGCGGCACCACCGGGGACCTTGAGGATGTCGGTGAGGTTGCCATCGCTGCCCATGATGGTGGCCAGCACGCGGCCGGGTACGTCGTCTGCCTGGCTGTCATCCCGGCGCACCACGGCGGCTCCGGCTCCGTCACCGAAGAGCACGCAGGTGGCGCGGTCGTTCCAGTTGATGAGGGAGCTGAGTTTCTCGGCACCAATGACCAGGGCGGTGGTGCGGTTGCCGGTGTTGATGAAGTGCCGCGCCACTTGCATGGCGTAAAGAAAGCCGGAGCAGGCGGCATTGATGTCGAAACAGACGGCGTTGGCGGCTCCGAGCTTGCGCTGCACAAAGCAGGCGGTGGAGGGGAAAAACATGTCCTGCGTCACGGTGGCGACGATGATGAGATCCAGCTCCTCGGCGGTGATGCCGGCCATCTCCAGCGCGCGTTGGGCGGCGGCGGTGGCCATGTCTGAGGTGGTTTCGTCATCCTCGGCGATGCGGCGTTCTTTGATGCCGGTGCGGGTGGTGATCCATTCGTCCGTGGTATCGACGATCTTGGCCAGATCTTCGTTGGTGAGGACTTTGGTCGGCACGTAGCTGCCGGTTCCGATGATGCTGGCGTTGCAGAAAGGCTTGGGATCAGACATGAGCTTGATGCGTGGCGGCGTATTCAGCAGCAGCCGCTTCGATGTGGGGGGTGACGCCCTGCTGGACGGTGTCGCGCGCCATGCGCAGGGCATTTTTCATGGCGTAAGGGGAGGCGCTGCCGTGGGAAATGATGGTGATGCCATTGAGGCCGAGCAGGGGCATGCCGCCGGACTCATCGGCGTTGGTGGCGGTGTGCACGGCTTTGAAGGCGGGCTTGGCCAAAAGCGCACCGAGCTTGGTGCGGAGGGAGCCGTAGATCTCCCGCTTGATCATGCGAAACATGGTGTGCGCCAGGGCTTCTGCCGTTTTGAGAATGACGTTGCCGGTGAATCCATCGGTGACGACGACATCCGGCGGCTCGTTCCACAGGTCGTGACCTTCGACGTTGCCGATGAAGTGGATGCCACGGGCGGCGCGCAGCAGGCGGGCGGCTTCTTTGCTGAGGGCGTTGCCTTTGTCCTCCTCGGTGCCGTTGCTCATCAGGCCGACGCTGGGGTTGACGCGGCCCAGCACGTGGCGGGCGTAGGCGGATCCGAGGATGGCGTTTTGCAACAGGTGAAACGGCTCGCTGTCGGGGTTGGCTCCGGCGTCGATCAAGACCCAACGCTGCCCCATGGAGGGCATGATGGAGGCGATGGCGGGGCGCTCGACGTGCTTGAGGGTGCGCAGTTTGATCAGGGAGGCGGTGACCGCAGCTCCGGTGTGCCCGGCACTGACGACGGCGTCGGCGGCTCCGTCCTTCACCAGATCCACGGCGCGGGTGATGGAGCTGTCTTTTTTCCCCCGCACGGCATCGAGGCCGGAGTCGGCCATTTCCACGATCTGGCTGGCGGGCCGGATCTCGAGCTTCGAGCTGGAGACGCCCTGGGCCTGGAGTTCGGCCTCGATCCGGTCGGGCTGGCCCACCAGATAAATGCGCTCAATGTCCGGCAGGTCGGCGAGCGCCAGTTTCACGCCGCCAATCGGGTTGGCCGGGGCGTGATCGCCTCCCATCACATCCAGTGCGATTTTCATACGGTGAGTTGGTCCGCCGCGCAGAGTCAGGTCGGGAGCCGCGGAGCAGGCAGTCTAAAGCGCGGGTCTTGCGAAATGCAAATGGCGAGTTTGCCGCGACGCGGCAGGGCAGGGGGCCTCAACGCAGGCCTTTCGGCGTGGAGAGGATCTCCTGGAGGAGGACGGCCTTTTGCAGGCTGTCGGGGCGGCCGAGATCCCGCCGCAAGGCCCGCACCCGCTGCTGCCGCCGCTGGGCGGTGACGCTGAGCTGGTGCGGCAGGTGAGGCTGGGCGGGAGCTGCGGGGACGGGATGGCGGGCGGCCGTGGCGCGCTGAGGGCGCTCGGGTTGCTCCAACCGGGGGGGCGGTTTGACGGCGCTGGGGCGTGCGGTATGGAGGGGCGGCGGAGTCGCCACCTGTCGCGGACGCAGCGGCGGTGGTTGGGACGCCGGTGTGGGCGCGGTGGTTGGTTTTTGCAGCTCTTCCATCATCCGCTTTAGCTCGCCGAAGGGATCAGTGCTCTTCGGTTTGGCGGGCGGTGGCGGGGGGGAAAGAGGACCGTTTTTGCCGACTTGACGCTGCCACGCGTCCTCTCGCAAGGCTTTCTCTTCTGGAGTCATTTCCTTGCGCTGGCGGGCGGCTTTTTGCTGCTCCAGGACATTGCCGAACCAGCGGAAAAAACCCATGATCACCACCAGGATCAAAAAAATGATCCTGCCCCAGTCGAAATCGGTGTCGCCCATGGCAGCGTCCGGGTGAGGAGGAGTTAGGCGGACTGGTTGCTGCCGTTGACGTCCTCACCGCCGGCGATGGTTTTGCGCATCTCGGTGTCGGCCTGCACGTTGTTGTAGCGGGCGTAGTCCATGACTCCGAGGTTGCCCTTGCGGAAGGCCTCCGCCATGGCCATCGGCACTTCGGCCTCTGCCTCTACGACGCGGGCGCGCATCTCTTGGGTGCGAGCGGCCATTTCTTGCTCCAGCGCGACGGCTGCGGCGCGGCGCACTTCGGCCTTGGCTTGGGCGATTTTTTTGTCGGTCTCGGCTTGCTCGGCCTGCAGCTTGGCTCCGACGTTTTCCCCGACATCCACGTCGGCGATGTCGATGGAGAGAATCTCGAAGGCGGTGCCAGCATCGACGCCTTTATTGAGCACCAGTTTGGAGATCGAATCCGGATTCTCCAGCACGTCTTTGTACGAGTTGGCCGAGCCGATGCAGGTGACGATGCCCTCACCCACCCGGGCGACGACGGTCTCCTCCGTGGCACCACCGACGAAGCGATCCAGATTGGTGCGCACAGTCACGCGGGCACGGACGCGCAGGGAGATGCCGTCTTTGGCCACGGCGTCGATTTTTCCGCTCTTGCCCATCTCGGGATGCGGGCAATCGATGACTTTGGGGTTGATGCTGGTGCGCACGGCTTCCAACACGGTCTTCGAGGTGCCTTTCACGGCGAGGTCGATGGCGCAGGCGCGATCAAAAGTCAGCGGGATGCCCGCCTTGTCAGCCGCCACCAGGGAGAGCACGACTTCCACCACATCGCCGCCCGCGAGGTAGTGGGCTTCCAATTGGTCGGTGGAAATCGGGATGCCGGCCTTGGCTGCGGTGATCCGGGAGTCAACGATCAGCGCATTCGGCACGCGCCGCAGCCACATGGCCACCAGGTTCGGGATGCTCACCGGCGCGTTGGCCACGCGGGCACGCAGCCAGAGGTTGAAAAACTTGCCAATGATCAGCACCAGCACCAGGCCAGCGACGACGAGAAAGGCGATCAAGAGGTATTGGAACGACATAACGGGATGGGGTTGGATTTCGAGGAAAATTCGAGAAGGACTAGGCACTGGCTGCAGGTGGGGCGAGGCGGACGACGAGGTTGCCCGGCTCCAGGCGGATGACTTCAATACGCTCCCCAGCGGCGATGGAGCCGCTCCAAGATCGTACTTCGTGGCGCTCGCCATTGTCCAACTCCACGCGTCCGAGCGGGCGGAGTTCGGTCAGGGCGTGGCCGGTCAGACCCAGCAGCGCCTGCTTGGGATCGGGTCCACTGCTGATGGCGGACTCCAGGGTGAAAGTCTTTTTAAACAGCTTCACCGCAAACCACTTCAACCAGGTGATCATCACCAGGCCAGAAAAAATCACGATGCCCGCTGCTGCCAGCACTCGCTGAGTGGTGGACCAGCCCACCAGCTCCTCGGAGGTGAGGGTGAGTGCCACGGCAAACAGCACGCAGAGCACCCCCAGCGTGCCGAGAATGCCGCCCGGCACAAAGGTCTCCACCACCAGGAGGAGCAGTCCGAAGATGACGATGACACAAAGCGTGAGGAGCATGACGCGTGAAGCTGAATCGTCGCCAGCTTGATTGAGAACTCGACCCTAAGCAACCTTTGAGTGCGGAGATTCCAACCCATCCCAGCGGACGCTTCAATCTTTTCCGTGAGACTAGCGCTCCAGCAGCAGACCGGAATATCCTCCGGGAAGCAGCACGCGCCCTTTCCAAAAGGTCGGTGCGTAGGCGTTGTTTTGCAGCGGCAGATACTTCAGTAGCTTGGGGTTGTTTTTGTCGGAGAAATCATAGATCCGCAGGTTCTTGAACATCCGATTCACCACCGCCAGCCGCTGCGAGGCGGCGTCGTAATACGGCATGCCTTCCCACTCGCTCTTGGGAAACAGCGCCCGACTGATGGCGGAGTCGTCCGGTACATCGGCGGGCAGATTTTTCTGACCTGGAAAAGGATGCCGCAGCAGCACGCGCGTCGCCTGAGGATGCTGCGGATCAAACCGCGCGTAACCTCCCGCGCGCATCACCAGCAGCTCGTCGCCCATCGCAGCCACGCTGCCCGTCTGGGAGCAGAGGGGGAAGGAGTCAAACCACACCCGCTGCACCGGCTGCTGCGCCAGATCAAACACCATGAACCCGCCGCAGTGGCGCGTGAGGCCAAAGTAGCGCCCCGCTGCGAGCTGCTGCGAGCCGTAGTTGCCGTAAAGCAGTTGGCCCGCTGACTCGCTGTGAATGACCACGGGCTTCTGTGGATCGCGGCAATCGATGAAATGAATGCGGGTGTTGGCGCAGCTCGCGGCGATGACGTCCGTGCCTTCAAACGCCCACAAAAACTGCACCATGCTGCGGCTGCCTTCCAACGACGGCAGGCGACCCAGCTCGCGCAATCGGTGGTCGCTCTCGATCTGATAAATGCCGATGCCGTTTTGTCCCTCCGCCACATACAGCCGGTCGCCGGACCGCTTGACGTCGGCGGCGTAACCGAGCTTGACCTCGCCGATTTGGCGTGGGTGATCCGTCTCGCTGAGTTGATAGATTTTGAGGCCATCCCACACATTCGCGGTGTAGGCCACATCACCGTGGAGGGCGACGGCGCGGGTCGGCTGACTCCTCTCGGCTCCGGAGCTGAAAAAGTCCGCGCTCGACTCTCCGATCAACGGTTTTTCAGGCAGCTTCGGCAGCGCGCCCTGATCGCGCGGCTCGAACTGGGCGATGCCAGGAAATTCCGCCAGATAAATGCCGGTGTAGTTTCCCGACAGGTACAGCACGCCGTCCCCCACGGCGATGGAAGACACCGGGTCTCCCTGCGGGATGGCGGGGTCGCGGATTTGCTCGTAGGGCACGCCGATGGCGGGATCTTCGGGGTCGAACTTGGGCAGGATCAGATTTCCCAAAATCTTCGGCTGTCGCGGATCGGACACATCGAGCCAAAACAGCCCGTTGAGAGTGTCCGAGGCAAAGCAGTAGCTGCCCGAG
>JAGRPD010000437.1:3846-8227 GCA_020439875.1 Verrucomicrobiales bacterium | reverse complement strand
CGGCGGGCAGACGGCGGATCGGTGGTGCGGTGCGTTGGGTGAGGCCGACGGGCAGGGGGGTGTGAGGCAGGGCTTGGCGTTGATAGGCCTGGGTGCGCGCGAGGATGCGGAGGTACTCCCGCGCGTCCGTTTCGCAGCGGGTGAAGGCACGGGCTAGGGCCTGATGCCAGGGATTTTGGGATTCGGGTTTGAAACGAGGTTGGTCAAAATCGAGATTGGAGGACTGGCGGCAATTGCGTCCGTTTCCGGGAATTTCAGGGGGAAGTACCTCTGAGGGCGAGCTGAGATGCAGCCATTCCATGCTGGCGGGAGCATGAATGGGCTCGAACAGCCAGGCTCGCAGTCTCAGCGCGAGTGTGCCGGCAAAATGCAAATGGGTGTCGGACGTCCACCAGTGGGCGAGACGCTGCCGTGAGGTGCGCTGCGAGCGATCGGGCAATCGGTCGTCGCTGAGACGGCGGTTGAAGAACGGGATGTCAAGAGACAGTGAAGGCGGGATCGCGGGGGAAAGGACTTCACCAGGCTTGGCGTCGCGGTAGTGGTAGTTTTGAGGAACTGGCACGCCCAAGGTTCCCTGGCGGACGCAGGGGTAAATGGCGAGGGTTTCTCCGGGGCCGAGAGGAGAGGGGAGGGTGCGGGGATTTTCAGGCCGGGGCCAGAGTTCACCTGGAGCAGAAGAGGTGGGAGGCACGGGGCGCACGGTTCGAGAGGATTTTTTCAAGGGTATGGCACCCGGGAGTAGGGTGGAGCGGCTCGTCGATGAGAGGCCCCTGAGCGGCGGAGGGGCAGCGCCGAGGGGCTGGCGGAGGACACATGCGTCGGAGAAAAAGGCGGCGAGTCGGAATACATCAAGCTGCACTGAATCATCGTAGGGATTGTCGTGGCAGTGGGCGCAGCGGAAATCGAAGCCGAGGAAAACCTGCGCGAGGCGGCCGGTGGCCAGGGTGAGATTGCCCTCGTCCTGGAGGAGGATGCCGGTGGCTGGGGATTCCGCGAGAGGGCCTTCGGCTGTGAGGATCTGATGGACGAGGTCGCTGAGCGGCACGTTTTCCACGGCGACTTGCTGCCTGAGCCAGGCGATCGTCGGTGCGAGGGACTGCCCCAAGACGCTGTCGGAGAGACGCAGCGCATCGGCCAGCCGCTCAAACCGCCAGACTCCCGCTCCAGGTTCGAGGAGCAGGCGATCGATGAGGGCGGCGCGGCGGAGATCGGATTCGGCTTCGCTGGGTGAGGGGAGGGAAAAATCCCGCGTCTCGGCCGCGCTCGGCAGCCGTCCGCCGAGATCGATGCAGGCGCGGCGCAAAAAGGTGAGGTCGGAGCAACGGGGTTCCTCGGTGGAGGGAGCGGCTTCGCCGGTAGGTGTGGCCTTCTGAACGGCGAGGTCGAGCGCGACATCCAGCTCGTGAGCGGCCTGCGTCACTTCCTCATCCGACATCCGAAAGGGATGGCCTGCGGCGCGGGTGGGGGGTGCGGTGGCGAGGAGAGCGAGCCACAGCGCGAGGTGGCTCTTCCTGAAAACGGCGCGAATCCGAGTGTTCCATTGGAAACGCAGATGACACGCGGTGTGAGGGGCGATCATGCTGGTAGAAACGATGATGAAAGGCGGGGATTAGGTCATTCTTGGGGTGGGAGTGAATGAGCTGCGCTAGGCGTCAATCGTCGTCTCACTCATCGACTCGATCGTCTCCGATGGATTTTGGACGAGGAGTGGGACGAGGATTTGTGATTGGGGAAACGCCGGGTGCTGAGCGACCAAGGTTTCACAACTGCGGCTAGGTGGCTGAGCCTCTTAGGTTATTTTGAATTTAAGATAAGCTGAATCAAAATTATCGATTCTATGATCTGAGTTGTTTACATGGAAATGGTTTCAATTATAAGAATGAGTCAACTGGCTCAAGCATGGTGCGACTGGATCGATTCTGCTCTTCTCCCCGACCTCTCTCACGGAGGTCGCTTGTGGTAGGTCGAGGGTGGTGCCGTTGGGTGGCTGCAGGGTCGCTCATTTTGAATGGGATCCAGCCGCTCTTTGCCGATCAAGATCCCAAGAGGGAGCTGCGGCTGGTGATTGATTACTCGGCGCGACCTGACGCGGCAGGTTTGGCGGCCTTCGATGTTTGCATTCTGGATCCCGCCGCGAAGGTGGATTTGGGCCCATGCCAGGCTCGGGGAACCACCTGCTTGGCCTATGTGAGTCTGGTGGAGGCAGCTCCGGGATCGGTGATGGAGGCGCGGTCGGTAGCGGGAGGATTTGCGCTGAAGCAGCGCAATCCGGAGTGGGGCGGTCGGCTGCTGGATGTGGGTCAAAAAGCCTGGAGCCAGGCTTTGGATGCGGAGATCGAGTCGATCCTGCGCAAGGGCTACGACGGGTTTTTCCTCGATACGGTGGACAGCCTGGAGCGGCTGAAACAGCTGCGTCCCGAGCGGGCGGCGGCGGACCGGACGGCGGTGTTGGATTGGATCCGGCGACTGCACGAGGCGCACCCAGGGAAGCAGCTGGTGATGAACCGGGGTTTTGATCTGCTGGAGGATTTGGAGGGGAGGTTGGACGGGGTGCTGATCGAGGGAGTCTGCTACGGGAAGGATGCCCGGACAGGAGCCTACGCGCCGCTGCCGGACGAGGCGCTGGCGTGGACGGCGGAGCGCGTGAAGCGATGTCAGGCCTTGGGTTTGCGGGTCTTTGGGGTGGAGTATGTGGATCCAAAAAAACCGGAACAGGTGGAGGATGCGGTGCGTCGGCTGCGGGCGCTGGGCTGCATGCCGCTGGTGACGACGCCGGATCTGAGAGGGGTGGTTTTGGGTCCGATGTCCGGTAGGCCGGGAGGTGGGACAGACCGGCTGGGGATCTCGGCAGCATGGCGATGGAGAATCCTCCCTCTGGACACTGGCTGGCAGACCATTCATCGTAGCGAGAAGCGTGAGCATGTGACCCTCTCCAGTGGGCAGTCAGGGCGGGTCGGTCCGCCGCTGCCGGAGGGGGTGGACGGCTGCCCGCCTCTCTCCAACTCCGCCAGCCCGACCTACGTCGGGTGAGACGGTCTCCCGTAAAACATGCGTTCCTCTCTCCCATCTGCCTCCGCTTTGATCCGCGACACCCTGGTCCTGGCGGCTTTGCTGGCGGGATTGAATGCCTGGCTGGATGCGGGCGATCCTGGTTGGTCGGAGTTGAATCCCTCGCCCTGGTTGGCGCTGCCGCTGGTGCTGGGGTTGCGCTACGGGCTGGTGCCGGGCGTGACGACGGGGCTGTTGAGCGCGGTGGGCATCGGCCTCTGGATCGCACAGCACGCGGAGCACTCGCTGCCGCGCGTGTTTGATGACCAGGGTTATCTGCTGGTCTGCATCGTGTTGGCGGGATTGGTCGGTGGGGAGGCACATCGCCGTTTGGGGGGGCGCGGGAAGCAGCTGAACGAGGAAAATCATCGTCTCGCGGCGGATGTGGATCGATTGCGGGCAGAGGTGGATTTGGGTCATGAATACCGCAGTCGTTTGCAGCGCCAGTTGACGCTGTGGCAGGCTCCGCTGGCCGGTCTGGACGAGGCACTGCGCCAATCGGTATCGCTGGAGGAGGAAGCCTTCGGCCCGCACTTGCTGCAGATGCTTTATCAATCCTGCCAGGTAGTGTCCTCCGCCATCTATCGGGTCGAAGGCCAGCGTCTGGTGCGCTGGTGCTCGCTGCACCCGGTGGCTGCGCTACCCGAGCAGTTGGAAGTGGGAGCCAGCCCGCTGCTGGAAGAGGCTTTGGAAAAAGAAGTGATGACGGCGGCCGCGATGACGACCGACGAGTCCAGCGAGGACCCATTGCTGGCGGTGATCCCGCTGGCGCTGCCGAACGAACGGCGTGCGGTGGTGATCCTGGCCGACATGCCGTGGGAGGCGTTTCATTGGGGCAATCTCTCGGTGGCCGAGACGCTGGTGACCTGGTGTGGCCGCCTGCGGGGCCATGTGGCGTCCCTCCTGGCGGGGCGCAGCAGTCGGGGTGAGGTGCGGCCCGAGGTGTTTCGGCAGTTGCTCAAAGAGGCGCTGGATCTGGAGGCACGCCATCAGGTGACCTCCACCGCCCTGCGGCTGGAGACGACGACGCCCGGTGGCCCGGCCCTGCGTCCAATGCGGCGTCGGCTGGTGCAGGACTTGCCAGCCCATGCGGTGTGGACGCATTTGCCAGCAGATCGTGGTTACGCCGTGCTCTGCGTCGCCACGCCTGGCAGTCAAACCGCGCCCCTGACGCTGGCCGTGGCGGAAGAGCCGGATTGGCGAGCCGCCAGCTTCGTGGTCAGTGAAGCGGCCACATTGGATCATCTGACCGAGCAGCTGTTGGAGGCATGATGGAGCTGCGAATGGACAGTGACGGGATGGCTTTGGCCGCGCTGGCGCTGCTGCCAGTGGG
>JAGRPD010000437.1:0-3785 GCA_020439875.1 Verrucomicrobiales bacterium | reverse complement strand
AATCCCCTGCGCCATGGTCCTCCGGCGGAGTTTTCCGAGCCTCATCTGGTGCCGCTGGTGGCTCTGCTGCGGACGGAGCCCGCCGAGGATTTGTTGGGATTTTCTCAAGGCCTGCGCCATGCCCCCGCACCCACCGCGATGCCTCTGCTGCGGCGTCTCACTCAGCTGGGGCAGGCGGAGGTGCTGCTCTACGCGCAAAACACCGCCCAGGCCCTCACCGAGCACCTGCACTCCCGCCTGCAAGCGCTCGATCACGCCCTGCGCACGGGCGATCTCGGTCCCCACCGCCGGGCGGATCTCCTGGAAACAGCGCTGCATCTGAGTCATCCCGCCATTCTGCCTGCGACCGAGCGCCCCTCCTGGTTGCCGCGTCTGCGGCAGTGGGCGGAGCTTTGTCTGGCTGATCCGCAGCTCACGCCACGGCTGCGCGCGGCGGCGGTGCGGGCTTTTATCGAGACCGGTGACTTTTCTCGCGCCCGGCAGGAGCTGAGGGAACTCGATGCCGGCTGCCCCCTGCGGCTGACGCTGGAGCAGAGCTTGGACTTTCGCGCTCATCGGGCGGGAGAGATGCCCCAGGGGGAAAGGGAGTCGGCATGAAAAAGATCCGGCGAGAGGCAGATGTCTGCTTGGTGCTGGAGGGCACCTATCCCTATGTCTCCGGCGGCGTGTCCACCTGGGTGCACCAGATTTTGCACGCCTATCCCGATTTGCAGTTTGCGCTCTTCTATTTGGGAGCCAATCGGCGGGACGCGGGCAAACTCAAGTATGACCTGCCTGCCAACGTGATCTCCCTCACCGAGGCTTGGCTCTTCGATCAGCCTGCGCCGGGGCGCTGGTGGAGGCCCGGCATCGGTCCCCGTTGGACGCCCTTTTTTGAGGATCTGCGCCGTCTGCTCGTCCACGCGCCGACGGGCACGCCGCATGAGTTTTATCTCATCGCGCAAATCCTGACCCACATCAGTCAGCACCCAGGTCCCAGCTACGAGGCACTCTGGCAGGATCGGGAGACCTGGGATCTCATTCGCGAGCTGTATGAGCGCTACGCTGCGGAAGAGTCCTTCCTCGATTTCTACTGGACCTGCCGCTTCCTGGCGCAGCCGCTTTGGAATCTGGCCCGCGCCATGGCGCAGATGCCGAAGGCACGGCTCTATCACACCGCCTGCACCGGATACGCGGGCTTGGCGGCCGCCCTTGCCGCGCAGCGCACAGGCCGCCCACTGCTGCTCACCGAACACGGCATCTATCTGAGAGAGCGGATCAACGACATTTGCCAGTCTCGCTGGATCAAAGATCCGCCTCAGGCCATCGCGTCACTGGATGATCCGCTGAGTTCGTTGCGCCGATTGTGGATTGGCTTCTTCCGATTGGTTGGTTGCCTTTGTTATGGGCGCAGCGAGGTCATCGTCTCCCTATTTGAACGCAACGCCGAAGCACAGCGGCATTTTGGAGCCGAAGCAGATCGCATCCAGATCATCCCCAATGGCATCCGGGTGGAAGAGTTCAACCAAGTCTGGCAGCAGCGGCGGGAGCGGCGGGAAACTCAGCCAGAAAGTGCCGTCGTCGGTTTTCTCGGTCGAGTGGTGTCGATCAAAGACGTGAAAACGCTGCTGCGGGTGGCGGCTCGCGTGCGGGACAGCGTGCCCGCCGTTCGCTTCATCATTGCCGGTCCCACCGATGAAGAGCCGGGTTATTTTGAGGAGTGTGAAGGATTGGTGCGTCAGTTGCAACTGGCCGACACCGTCGAATTTACCGGACCCAAACAGCGCAATGACTTCCTGCCGGAGATCGATCTCATGATCCTCACCAGCGTCAGTGAAGGACTGCCCTTCGTGATTCTGGAAGCCATGGCCGCCGGCGTCCCTGTGGTCAGTACTGACGTCGGAGCCTGCGCTGAGCTGATCCACGGGGCGGCCGATGAAGCGCCCGCCTGTGGGCTCGCCGGGCGGGTGGCGGGGGTGGGGCGGCCAGCCGACCTCGCCGCAGCCTGCATCGAGCTGCTTCAGGATGCCGCGTTGCTGGATGAGCTGGGGGAAAACGGTCGCTGCCGGGTGCGCGAGCATTTCCATGAAGATCGAGTGCTCAGCGCCTACCGTGTGTTATATCAGGAGCTGTCGGAAAAGCCGGAAGCTGAAATCGTGAAGCCACGCACGGAACGGGAGGTGCGCGTCTAACTGCATTCCATAATCCCTCAGCATGGCAGGCATCGGCATCCATCTTCGAAAGCTCACCCGCACCGGCTCCATCGCCGATACGCTGGCGGCGTACTCCGGCGCAGCGGTGGTGTCGGCCGGACCCTGGATCATTTCCATCATCGCGCTCATGCTTCTGACGTGGCTGTTGCACCAGGTGCTGCCAGCAGATGAAATTCGCCTCTTCACTTCCTCCGTCACTCATGTCTATGCCTTTGCACTCATCCTCACGGGGCCGTTGCAAATCCTGCTGACGCGCTACACGGCGGATCAAATCTCCCTCAATCACCCCGAGCGGATCTATCCCAGCTTTCGCGGTGGGGTATTGGTGGCAGCGGTTGTTCATGCCTTGTTAGGTTGGTTCTTTTTCGTGCAGCATGTCCCTGCGCCTCCCGGCTTTTCGGTGGCAGCGGCGGCGCTGCTGGTGCAGGTGGCCTGCATTTTTATCGCCAGCGTTTATCTCTCCACCTTGCGGCACTACGTCAGCATTGTTGCTGCCTTCGCTTTGGGGTATGGGGTGGGCATCGCAGCGGCGTGGAAACTGGCCGCCACACACGGTGTGGCCGGTGCCATGGCAGGGTTGCTGGCGGGGCACTTTTTGCTGTTTCTGACGCTCGTCATTCGCATCCGGTCTGAGTTAGGCCGAGGCCGTGGGTCGGCCTTTGCTTTTTGGCGTACGGGTTGGCACATGCCGGGTCTGTTGCTCACCGGACTGTTTTATAATCTGGGCATCTGGATCGATAAATTTCTCTTCTGGTGGATGTCAAAACACTACGCCGTGGTGGCCGGCGTGCTGCATGCCGCGCCGGATTACGATTTGGCCATTTACCTTAGCCTGCTCTCGATTGCTCCAGGAATGGCGGTGTTTTTCCTCCAGGTCGAGACTCGATTTTCTGAGGCCTTTCATCACTACTTTGATTGCGTCAATGGCGGTCGCTCCTTGATGGAAATCCGGCAGGCCAAGCATCAAATCATCCACAGTTTGAGAGAGGGTTTTGCGCGCTTGGTGAAGGTGCAGGGCGTGGCGACGCTGCTGCTGGTGCTTTTTGCCCACCAGCTGGCGGGTTGGTTCCAGGTGGGCTTTGTGCAGCTCGGCATCCTCCGCATCACGCTGTTTGGTGGCTTTTTGCTGATGGTGTTTTTGGCGATGCTGACCGTGTTGTTTTATTTCAATGATCGCCGTGGGGCGTTGCTTTGTTCGTTGGCCTTTCTTTTGGCCAATGGCTGCCTCAGTGCCTTAACTCTGCAACGCAATGAAGCTTGGTATGGCTTTGGCTTTGTCGCAGCCTCGGCGTTGGCGGTGTTTATCGCGACGGTGAGGGTGAATCGAAGGCTGGATCAGCTCGAGTTTCACACGTTTCGAGGAGAACCCTGAATCGCTGACTCAATACTCGGCGCGCTCGGTATCGGGAGCATCTGAGGATACGGTCGGAGGCGGTGCGGCCTCCGGCTCAATCGGCTCCTGCATCATCTCTTCGGAGTCGGCTGGATCCGCTTCTGCTGCTGGAGCAACGGGTTGCTCTGGCACTGGAGGTTCGGGGGCGGCTTCGCTGGGTTCGTCTGCGGGAAGCTCGGGGGCGGCGGGCGCGGGCTCTG
>JAGRPD010000687.1 GCA_020439875.1 Verrucomicrobiales bacterium | reverse complement strand
AGCATTCTAAATTGTTTGCAATCCTCTATTTTCAGGGAATTCGCCTCGAACCTCCGCCCCGAGTAAAACCAAATTAAGATGAATAGCTCCCCCAACTTCCGTGACAAAGGCCAAAAAGGCACCTCACATGATGACCAAACTTCGCATAGCTTCGTCCGGAATCTGACCAACCCCATCCTGAACTTGGTCATCAAGTCAACCGACGCCATTGGACGGTGGTTTTGCAGGGTGGCAGTTTCATGTCAAGCGCGATTCCTCGTTCGGGCAAACCCAAACAAGTTTGTCGAATTGACACCGGTCGCCAATGCCGACGGTAATCGAGTCTACAACGATGCGTTGAAGTATGCATTAGAATCGCCGGACGTTTTTAACATCGCGGTTACGGGTCCTTTTGGTGCGGGCAAGAGCAGTGTGATTCGCACCTTTCAGGCGCGTAATCCGGGGTATAGGTTTCTTAACATCTCGTTGGCCGCTTTCGACGAACCTCAAGGGAACACGGAAGCTAACCAAGAACACAAGTCTTCAGAGTCTAAACCTGACCAAAACTTGTTGGAGAAAAGCATTCTCCAACAAATGCTTTATGGCGAAGACGCGAACAAACTGCCATATTCGAGATTCAGAAGAATCGAAACCCCGAAGCACTCGATCTTCAAAGCAGGATTGATTGTGTTTTGGTGTGTTGTCGCAACAACGGTTTGGTTCCTTTGGCCGGTGAGTTGGAGAGTACTTTCAACCTACCATATAACGCCTCTTATCGCTGGAATTTTCCTCGCGGGGCCCATCGTTCTATTAGCCGACCTCTACAGAGCAACTTTCCGCCTTTCGCTGAAGAAGGTCTCCTTGAAAAACGCAGAATTGGAAGTGGGCGACCTTCCTGGCGAGTCGATTTTCAATCGTCACCTTGACGAAATCATCTACTTTTTTCAGACATCGCAGTACGATGTTGTCGTGATCGAAGACCTCGATCGATTTGGAAGTCCGTCGATCTTCGTAAAGCTTCGGGAATTGAATAACCTTATCAACAAGAATGCCGGAACCAAGGGGCGGACTCGGTTTCTGTACGCGATTCTAGACGACATGTTTGCGCTGGAGAGGCGGACGAAGTTTTTCGATTTCGTGATTCCGGTCATTCCCGTTATTAGCTTCTCGAATTCCTTTGAAAAAATGAGTCAACGCGCCAATGCGCTTCAACTAAAGAGGCCAATCGCACGGGAACTCCTAACCTTGGTATCCCTGTACATTAACGACTTTCGGTTAATCCACAATATCTTCAACGAATTCATCCTCTACGACCGGCAGCTACGAACGGACAATCTTGATCCTTCCAAGCTCTTCGCGATCATCGTGTATAAGAACTACTATCCTGGCGATTTTGAGGATCTGCATCACGGCAAGGGCGCGCTCTTTCAGGTTTGCTCGAACCGAATCACCCTGATTGAGGCAGAACGAAAACATCTGAACACGGAAATCGATGCTCTTCGTGAGCAAATCAGCCAATCAGATGCAGAACATTCCCAGACGATCGGTGAATTGCGCTCAATTTATCTTTGGGAACTGGTTCAGAATGCGGGGCATGCAGTCGAGGGCGTAGTCATGAACGGGAAGGACTATCCGCTCAAAACACTCCTGAGTGATGAAAACTTCCGAAGCCTTCAGGCACAAGGCGGCATTACGATCTCCGCAAGGTCGCCTTACTACGGGAATCCTATCCAGCATTTCCCAATAAATAAATCGTTCGACAGTATCGAGAATCAGGTTGACTCGACGAGAACGTACAAAGTGAGACTTCAGGCTATCGCGAATCGGGCAACATCGGCTCGGCGCAAACTGCTGGGTGAGATCGCCAAATTGGAAAGGAAAATCGCTGACCTTCCACTGCAATCACTGTCAGCACTCATCGACGGCGAGAGTGTGTCGATTGACCTTCAGAAGCTACCAAATTCCGAACTCCTGCTTGCTTTGCTCAGAGATGGATACATCGACGAGAATTACTTCCACTATAGCTCTTCCTTCTACGAGGGAACCAAGACTCGGCGTGATTATGACTTTCTGCTTGCCATTCGGAATCGGTCGACCCCGGATCCATCAGCCGTCATAGACACTGCTCATGAGGTATGCGCTGAAATGCAGGCCGAAGACTTTCGCCGCCCATATGTGTTGAACATATCGCTCTTTGATTACCTGCTCGAGGATGTCAGTTCCAACCGAGAGCGACTCAACGCCGCCAAAATGTTCATGGAACAGCACCAGGATGTGGCGACTGAATTTTTGGCGCTCTATGGTAGGACCGGGAAAAGGCGCAAAGAGCTCATGCAGTGGGTTTGCGGAGTTTGGGAGGATTTTTCTTCGGCCGCAATCGCTTCGCCATACACGGTAGAGTTGATCGCGAATCTTCTAATTCACGCCGATGAGTCAGAGATTCTATCCACACAAAATTCAGCTGGGGTTCTCACCTCATTTCTCTCATCGCGAATTGGTGAAGTGTTTATCTCAAATTTCATCACGCCGACTGAATTTTCAGTGTTGAAAGGCATCAATGTCAGGGTGAATGATGTGGAGTCGATCTCCCTGAAGGATGAACTTTACATCTATTGCGTCGATCACGGCTTGTTCGAGATCAATGCGCGCAATCTGAAACACATCGTAGCGACACTCGGCAGTCTCCAAAATATCGATGTGCGCGCTGAATCCGCAAATTTTACCAGTGTGCGCCTTCTCAATAATAGTGGACTTACCCGTGTTGTGACTTCCAACCTTTCTGAGTACGTGGACAATGTGCTGCTCGCACTACCGGATAATGTTGGAGAGGACGGTGATACTATCCTGTATTTGCTGTCGAGCAACGAACTGACTGAAGAGCAGTGGGAGAATGTCGCTTCGAAACAGAAGTATGTCTTCGACTCATTCGACGGAATTCCCGAATCGATGTGGGATTTCATGATCTCCAACGGTAAAGTCAAAGTCGGTTGGCGAGCTCTTCACGAATGCATTGTGAGCGAGCAGGTCACGCCCGAAACTTGTGTGGCACTGTTATCCGAAGGGTCGACTCTCGATGGTTTGATGACTACTTCTGCCGGACTAAACGCCTTGGAGTATGAGGAGTATGAAACTATAGCGAACTTTGTGATCGAAAATGATTCGATCCCAGATTCTTCGTATTCTAAGGTGGTTACTCTACTTGAGTGGGAGGTTGACGACTTCCCTTCCAATCTTTCTGTTTCCAAACGCATAGCGCTTGCACGAGCAAAAATCGTTAAGCTCAGCGCGAAGTCCTTTTCCAGCGCGAGAGGGGAGACTGAACTTCTTTCGATTCTAATCGAGGAGTCGATCAAGGAGTACTTGGAACACAAGGACGACTTTCCGATTCACGACAGCGTGAGGAATCGATTATTGACAGGTAAACTGGCGGAGGAGCAGAAAGTTCAAGTCTGCTATGGAGTCACGGCGCAAGAGGTGGAGAGGAAATCCGCTCTCGCCCGGTCGGCGGCTGACGTTCTGAGCCGCAATGATTTCGAAGTCGAGAACTTCGAGCAAGGTGTGCTGGCGTTGGTTATTGAGTCGGCTTCTTCTTCAGAGACTTCGATAGCGATCTTGTTGCCAGCAATGAAGACCTGGTCCGAGCAGTCGGTAATGAAAATTCTCCGTCGCCTTCCCGAACCCTACTCCAAAATAGCAGAATACGGAAAGAAACCGAAAATCCCGCGCTCCGATCAGAATCTTCAACTCGCAGAGTCGTTGGTGGCGCACGACTTGATAAGTTCTCACAGAATCAAGGGAGAGGAAATTCAACTCTTCACAAAGCGGTCGGAAGAGACAGGAAGCGTTCAATTGTCGTAAGTATGCGGAGCGTGTAGTGACGCCCGCCCGTATGGGGGAGCACCGATGATTCTTTCCTGAATTCCTGCCTTCCTCATGAAAATCGGGGGTTTATCCGGGAAGTTGGTGCAGAACCTTCCGAGCCAGGATGGGGCCAGCCTCGTAGCCG
>JAGRPD010000436.1 GCA_020439875.1 Verrucomicrobiales bacterium | reverse complement strand
AACCCTCCAAATGAAA
Organism: Verrucomicrobiales bacterium; assembly: GCA_020439875.1. GTDB lineage: Bacteria > Verrucomicrobiota > Verrucomicrobiia > Verrucomicrobiales > Verrucomicrobiaceae > JAGRPD01. The sequence continues at coordinate 4,968 of JAGRPD010000436.1, read as the reverse complement.
AGACCGTGGCTTGCTCCCCGGTCCAAAAGACCAGCCCGGGAGCGGAGCCCAGGGAGGGAGGCGGGGCGACTGGAAGGAGCCAGAGCCGACTGACCAGGGCGGAGCGGGCGGAATCGACCTGAGTGCGGAGCGCGGCCCTGTCCCGAATCCACCCGCGTAGCGGGCGAATTTTTTTTGTGAATCCCAAGACCCTATGAGCACGACTGCTGAAATCGAAAACCCCGTGGTGATCAACTCCACCGATGTCATCACCGACTGGTCGGAGTGGGAGTCGGAGCGCGACCGCGTGGTGAAGATCGTGCTGGGCAATCTGACCGACGACGAGGAGAACAAGATCACGCTGGATCAGGGCTTGTTCGATGATCTGGCGGATCGTTTTCCCCACCTCACTCACCTGCACCTGTGGGGCATCAAGGGCCTGAAGTCCCTCCCGAGCCTGTCAACGGGATTGAAGTGCCTCGACGTGAGGAAGTGCCAGGACTTTGAGGGCGTGGCGGAACTGCCGGAGGGGTTGGAGACGCTGGTGGTGGAGGAAGCTCCAAAGCTGCGGGAGTTGCGGGTTCCATCCAAACTGCCGGACCTTTTGGATCTGAGTCTCAAGGGATGTGTGGCTCTGCCGCAAAAGACAATGGAAGACCTGCTCGATCGCAGCCCCAAGTTGGTCTGTCTGGATCTGTCTGGATGCGCCAAGCTCACCGCCATCAAGATGTGGCCAGCCAAGCTGGCGAAAGTGATCCTGAATGATTGTCCCAAACTCAGGGCGCTGCACAAACGCTGGCCAGTCAACCTTCGTCGCTTGGAGCTGGAAGATGCCCAAGGATTGCGCTCACTACCCGATTTCAACAACTGGCCGGATTACCTGAATCTCACTGGCACGAGCAACCTTACCCACCTGGGGCGCCCCCAGAACATCCGCAGCCTTTTCCTCCACGGTTCAGGGATAATGGTGCCACCCGCCACCGAGCATGGGTCGAAGCGGGGCGAAAACGTCGCGGAGCGTGTCGTGCAATACTACCAGGAGGTGGACCTGTGCGGGAAGGGTGAGGTGAAGCGCTGCAAGTTGTTGATGCTGGGTAATGGCGAAGCAGGCAAGACATCCCTGTCCCTGGCCCTCATTGGGATGGATGCCTCTTTGGCGAAGAAGCACGGCAGTACGCACGGAGTCCAATTCTGGGATCGCAAGATCTGTGCGCCGGTGGGAGACGAATTTGATGATGTGCATCTGCACCTGTGGGATTTTGGCGGCCAGGAAATCTATCATCAGACGCACCGGTTGTTCATGAGCCGAGGTGCGGTGTTTGTGGTTCTTTGGGACCCGAAGCAGGACAATCAACAGCCCGAGCCAAACTCAGAAAACTATCAGGATGAGTGGCGGCCGCTTCAGTATTGGTTGGATTTCATCCACCTGTGCTGTCCATGGAAACCCCGCATCGCCATCGTGTGCAGCTCTCATTCCGTGTTGACGGAGGAATTGAAGAACCGGTTTCAGAACCAGGTGTCTGAAGATTTTCGCGACCTGCCGGTCTTCGCCATCAATTCATGGACCAAGGAAGGACAGCTAGGCGAGTTGGAAGAGTGGCTTGAGGAGACGGTGGGCAGTGTGGTGACCAGTCAGGGAACCGCAGTGCCTAAGTATTGGGAGTTTGCGCAGGACATGGTTGGCCAATGGCTTCCACCGTTGGACCCGGAGAATCCGGCAAAGCCTCAACCCGCCCTCTACGATGAGATGAGCAAGGAGGTGTTTGCCGAACACCTTAATGAACAAATCAAGTCTGTGATGGCGTCGTCCGAGGGCGTGGCTTTTCCGAAAATGGCGGAAGCGCTTCGAGACGGATTCACCATCACGCCGGACCGGGCGCGATTCACCCTGGAGTTCCTGACGAACAGTGGCTGGCTTTATTGGGATCCCGGGCTCTTCGGCCAAAAAGTCATCATTGGTCAGCAATGGGCGCTGAATGGCATCTACACGGTGCTGGACCGGAGGGAAGCTTCCCCTGTGTTTCGGAAACTGGCCGCTGCGGACGGGCAGTTCACCCGACCTCAGCTCGATAAATGGGTGTGGAAGGACGCGGGATACAGTCCGCCTCAGCAAAAGCTGCTTCTCAGCTTCATGGATCAGGTGGGGGTGTGCTTCCAGTTGGTGTCCGAAGCAGAGTCGTCTTGGCGGGAGCCGGTTTACAAAGCGTTCATGCACCTGCCCACTGCCCGGGAGCTTCGGCTCCAGCGCAAGTTTGATCAAAACCTGGATGGCCGCCGTGAAGAGATCCCCTGTGAGTTGCTGCACAAGGGCCACTGGCACGAGTGGCTCAAGCACATGGGGGAGATTTATGGAACGGACGGTGTTTACGCTCGTGACGGCTTTTCCCTTGTCAACAAGGACGGTCAGCACCTGTGCGTGATCGTTGATTTCGAATCTCCGCTTCATCCCGGTGAACCGCGCCGGTGTGGGCTCGGTGGAACGGTGGACGTGCAGGTGGCGGGCAAGCAAGCGGGAAGCTTGCTCGAGAATCTCGTCAAAGATGTGAAAGGCTACCTGCCGGGCGGCACGCCAATGGACAATCATCTCGGCGACCCGGACACTCTCCCAGCGGGGCCCAAACCCAATCGTCTGCGGTTGTTTGTTTCCTACGCTTGGAATCCGAGAAAAACGCACCATGAGGGAGAACACTTGGTCGAGGAACCTGTGGGCGATGGCTATGAGGAGGCGGTGGACTTTCTCCAAACGGCATTGAAGCCGGATGAAGGAATCGTGGAACTGCTGCGGGACAAATCGGTACTCAAACCTGGCGAATCGATCATGAACTACATCGCCCAGATCAAGGAGGTCGAGAAGGTATTGATCGTACACAGTGACAAGTATTGGCGATCCCCTTATTGCATGTATGAGCTGTGCGAATTGTTGTCGAGTTTCATAGCCCGTCCACAGCATCGCCTCGACACAATGTTGTTTCTCGCATTGCCAAATAGTGGCATCGACGATGAATCAACGGTTCGCGGTTATGTGCAATTTTGGGAAAAATTCCCCACCAAAAAGGTGCCGTTTCCGACTCGGATGAGAAAGGTTACAACGGCCGGCCGTCTCCAGGCGGCGGCAATAAACCTCCTGAAGAATCATACCGTTGACATCCACGATGCGAGTCACTCCATGAGGTGGGAAGAGGGAAAAGGACCCGAATTTGTGAAGTGGGTGAAACTACACCTCGGACTAAGCCCAAAACCTCCGCAACTTTGATTTTAGAATGAAATGAGTCCACTTGACCCAGTTGTGGACTAAGTTTAGGGTCCGCCATGCCGCTGGAAGCCAATCTGCATGAACTGAAGACCCATCTTTCCGCATACGCCCGCGAGGTGAAGAAGGGGGAGACGGTGCTGGTGTGCGAGCGCAACGTGCCCTTTGCGGAACTGCGTCCACTGCCATCGGCTCGAAAGGGAAAGCGTCGTGCCCCCGGCCTGTTCAAAGGGCAGATCAAATTGGGTGACGCCTTCTTCGAAGCGGACGAGGAATTGACGGCTGAATTTGAGGGCGAGGGATGAAGCTTCTGCTGGACACTTGCGCGGCACTTTGGTGGTGGGATGGCAGCAGCAGGTTGTCAGCTGCCGCTGAAGCTGCACTTGAGGAGCAGTCCAATGAGGTTGCGCTGCACCAAGTCACGTTTCTCGAGATCGCGATCAAGCACAGCCGGGGCAAGCTGGGGATTCCCAAGGCTCCGCAGGCTCTGGTGGCGGAGGCCTTGGAGGAGTATGAGCTGGCTTATCATCGACTGGGGGACCGTGACATCGTTCGGCTGGCGACGCTCCCTTTGCATCATCGCGATCCATTTGACCGGCTTCTCATTGCACATGCGCTTGAGCACTCGCTGACGGTCGTGACTTCAGATTCGAAGTTTGCGGAATACGGAGTGTCCGTTCTTTGGTAGAGTTCCATGACTGACACCCCGCTCCTCCCAACCCCCAGTGAAATGATCGCGCATCTGGACCGCTCGACCCTTGCACGGCCCTTTGGCGGTTCCATGCCGAGGCCGATTGGTCGGGTGCGGCCATCTGGAAATCCTGTTGGACAAGGGATCTGGATATGGTGAAATTGATGTGTGAAGACCATCACAATCAATGTATCCGAGCCGGTGTATGAGGAATTTCGCGAGTACGCCCGCAAGGTGGACCGGAAGTCGGCGGAATTGATCCGGGAAGCGATGGAACTCTACCGGCAGACGCACATGCAACGGCGGACCTCGCTGCGGGACCGGCGTCCGGCCAGCGTGGGTGGGCCGATCCAGCCGATCACGGGTGCGGACGACCTTCTGGGGGAAATGCTCGATGACGCACGGGATTGACACCGATTTCCTGGTGGCGGCGGAGGTCCGCGATCACCCGTTTCACCCCCAGGCGGATGCTCTTCTGCAATCCCTCATGACGGACGGGCATGATCTGGCCCTGGCACCGCAAACGCTGGCGGAGTTCATCCACATCGTCACGGACCCGAAACGGATGCCGCATCCGCTCAGCATGACGGAAGCGATCGGCAGGGCGGAGCACTGGTGGCAGGCGTCCGAAGTGGTGCGTGTTTTTCCAGATGGGCAGGCAGTGACGGGATTCCTCGGTTGGCTGTCCCGCTACCAGCTCGGAAGGAAACGGCTGCTGGACACCCTGCTGGCGGCCACATTTCAGCAAGCGGGCGTGAAGCGGCTGATCACCAACAACGAACGGGATTTCCGAAATTTTGGCTGCTTCGAAGTCGTGACCTTTAAAGCATGAGCCCTCCGTCAAACGGCCAATAACCATGCCCGACACTCCGCTCCTCCCGACCCCCAGTGAGATGATCGCGCATCTGGACCGCTATGTGCGGGGGCAGGCGCGAGCGAAGCAGGACATTGCGGTGGCGGTGTACAATCATTACCTCTCCCAGGCGTGGCGGGAGCGGGAGGGGACAGATCTGGGTCGGCATCACATCCTCATGATCGGGCCGACCGG
>JAGRPD010000435.1 GCA_020439875.1 Verrucomicrobiales bacterium | reverse complement strand
TCCTCGCAAGGTGGAGCCCGCCAAGGTGGCGGAGGCCAAACCCAAGGAGGAGAAAAAAGCACCGCCTGCGCCCAAGCCTCTCAGCCGGCTGGAGCAGCTCCGCCAAGAAGCCTCCGCTGCGGTGGCGGCTCAGGGCAAGTGAAGATCTCTTCCTTCTCTCCTTGAAAAAACTCCACGCCCCCGGCGTAGGAGATCTCAAAGCATCTGTTCCTCTATTTATCATGACAAAGTTCCATCTCGTCGCCACTTCGCTGGTGGTGTTGTTTTTGGCCAACACCACCCCAGCTGCCCCGGCACCCGCTGCTCCAGCGGCACCAGCGGCCGCACCCGCCAAACCCACGCCGCAGCCGACCCCACCGGCGGCCCAACCCGCGCCGGTCGCAGCAACGCCTGTGCCGACGCCAGCCAAGCCAGCCCCGCAGCCCGCAGCGAAACCTGCACCACCTGCGGCACCGGCTACCGCTCAGCCTGCACCGCAACCCGTGGCAAAGCCCGCACCCGTGGCGGCCAAGCCGACCCCTGCTCCTGCGCCGGCTGCTCCTGCCGTTGCGCAGGTGGACTTCATCAAAGACATCCAGCCTGTTTTCGAAGCACGCTGCCTTGAGTGTCACAATGCCAATAAAGACAAAGGTGGCCTCATCATGGACACTGCCGATGCCATGAAAAAAGGCGGGGAATCCGGCGCAGGATTGGTGCCGGGAGATCCCGCCAAGAGCTTGATTTTGGCTCGCACCCTTTTGGCCGATGATGATGATGACATCATGCCCCCCAAGGGTGATCCCTTGACGGCCGATCAAAAAGCCAAGATCAAGCAGTGGATCGCGGCCGGTGCGCCCTGGCCTCAAGGTGTGGCTCTTCGCCATCGCTCGAAAGAGGAGTTGGAGGCCCTGGCGCGCTTGCAGCGCAAGCAATCCCAGCTGGAGAAAGTGGAGATCTTCCCGCCGCAGTTTCAGATGGAGAGCAAGCGGGATTTCCACCGCGTGGTGGTCATGGCCACCTTCAACGATGCGACGACGATGGACGTGACCCGCTTTGCCGATATGCAGGTGGCCGACACCAAGGTCGCCACCGTGGCGGACGCCATGGTGCATCCTGCAGGAGATACCGGCAGCAGCGAATTGATCGTCAAGGTGGCGGGTCGCACCATCAAGGCTCCCGTCACCGTGTCCCACGGTGCCGCCGATCGCCCGATCTCCTTCCGCCTGGATGTGATGCCTGTTTTCATGCGAGGCACCTGCAACTCGGGCGGTTGTCACGGTGCGGCACGAGGCAAAGACGGATTCCGTTTGTCGCTATTTGGCATGGATCCCGCCGGAGATTTCATTCGCCTGACGCGGGAAATGCCGGGCCGCCGTGTAAATCTGGCGCTTCCCGCAGAAAGCACCGTGGTGGCCAAGTCCATCGCCTCCGTGCCGCACTCGGGAAATCAGTGCTTTGATGATCAGACTGAGTATTACCGTACCTTGGTGGAGTGGATCGAGAACGGTGCGCCGGATGATTCGCCCGAGGTGGCGAAGGTGACCGGCATTGAAATCTATCCCAAGCAAATCGTCATGGAGGGCGCGGGGCGGACTCAGCAGATCACGGTGCGGGCCACGTATTCGGACGGCTCGGATCGGGACGTGACCTCGCTGGCGCTCTTCATGTCCAACAACGATCCGGTTGCCTCCATCACCAAGGACGGGCTCGTCACCTCTGGAGACCGAGGTAGCGCATTCATGCTGGCGCGTTTCAATGTGTATAGCGTCACCATGCAGACCTTGGTCATTCCTGATCAATTGGAGTACCAGCAGCCGAAACTCGTCGAGTCCAACTACATCGATGAGAAGGTGGATGAAAACCTGCACAAACTCCGGATCCTACCCTCCGGCATCTGCTCGGATGAGGAGTTCGTTCGTCGCCTTTATTTGGATGTGATTGGTCTTTATCCGAAGCCGGAGGACATTCGCCAGTTCATTGCGGATAAGAATCCCGACAAACGCACTGCTTTGGTGGATGCTCTGCTTCAGCGCAAAGAATTCACGGACGTGTGGGTGATGAAATGGGCCGAGCTGCTGCAGATCCGCTCCGGTCTGCGGCAGAATCAAGTGCCGTTCTACAAAAACGCGCTGCTGTATTACAACTGGCTGTCGGAACGCATCGCCAAAAACATGCCGATCAACGAGATCGTGCGGGAAATGCTTTCGGCCTCAGGGGGGACCGTTTCAAACCCACCAGTCAATTTTTATCAGATGGAGGCGGACAACTTGAAGCTCACGGAGAACGTGGCGCAGGTGTTCATGGGCATGCGCATCCAGTGTGCGCAATGTCACAACCATCCGTTTGATCGCTGGACGATGGATGA
>JAGRPD010000434.1:260-2530 GCA_020439875.1 Verrucomicrobiales bacterium | reverse complement strand
CCTGCATCAACTGATCCTCGCCTCCGCCACCTATCAGCAGGGCACGCGGCATCCCGATCAGGAAAAGCTGCTCAATGCCGATCCCAACAACGATCTCTTCGCCTACTACCCGGTGCGCCGGTTGACGGCTGAAGAAATTCGCGACGCCCTGCTCTCGATCACCGGCGAGCTCAATCCCAAGCTGGGAGGTCTGCCCGTCATGCCGGAGATGAACCTGGAAGTCGCCCTGCAACCCAGGATGATTCAGTTCTCGCTCGCGCCCGCCTACCAGCCCTCGCCCACGCCCGGGCAGCGCAACCGGCGCAGCATCTATGTCTATCGGGTGCGCGGCCAGGCCGACCCCTTCCTGGAAGTACTGAACCAGCCGATCACCACGGACTCCTGCGAGATGCGCGATTCCGCCTCCGTCTCCCCGCAGGCCTTCACCTTGATGAACAGCGATGTTATGACGGATCGCTCCATCGCCCTGGCGCTTCGACTGGAGAAAGAGGCGCAGGATTTGGCGCGGCAAGTCCGCCGTGCCTTTCAGCTTTGTTTCGGACGCGAACCCACGGATCTGGAGCAACGCAAGATGACGGATTACGTCGCGGAGATGCGCGCCTACCACGCCGCCGTGAAACCCCAGCCAATCCGTTATCCCACCGAGATTACCCGCTCCCTGGTCGAAGAATTCAGCGGCCAGCCCTTCGATTACCAGGAGATCCTGCCCGTTTTCGAAACCTATCAGCCCGACCCAAAAGCCAGCGATGTCGGACCCAACACACGAGCCCTGGCAGATCTATGCCTCGCGCTGTTTAACTCGCATGAGTTTGTTTATGCGTATTGAAACTTTTGGCTGTTGGCTTTTAGCGATTGGCTCTAGAACATGAAGGACTTTCGACAACTCCAGGTTTGGCAGAAGGCACATGAGTTTGTGCTGGCCTTGTATTCGGTGACTCAGCAGTTCCCGAAGGACGAACTTTACGGCCTGACTTCTCAAATCCGCAGGGCTTCGGTGTCGATTCCGTCGAACATCGCCGAAGGCTGCGGTCGGCAAGGAGATCCTGAACTCGCGCGCTTCTGCCAGATCGCCATGGGATCAGCCAGCGAGGTCGAATACCAGCTCATGCTCGCCCATGACCTCCATTACATTAACGCCCTCGACCACGAACGCCTGAGTCAGCAACTCACCGAATTGAAGCGGATGCTCAATGCCTTCCTTCAAAAACTCAAAGCCACTCTTTGAAGCCAACCATGAAAAGCCAACAGCCAATCGCCAACAGCCAACTGCTTCCAACCCGCCGCGACTTCCTCTATGGCCTGGGTGCTTCTCTCGGTTCGGTCGCGCTTTCTGACATAATCGCCAAAGAGGCGGGCGGACCGCTTGCTCCGAAGCAACCGATGCTGCCGGCGAGGGCGAAGAATGTGATCATGCTGTTCATGGAGGGTGGTCCGGGTCACATGGACACGTTTGATCCGAAGCCGACGCTGTCCCAACTCCACAAGAAGGAATCGAAGAGCACGCGCGGGCTGGAGACGGGCTTCAAGTTTTATGTCGGCAGTCCCTTCCAGTTTCGCAAGGTTGGGCAAAACGGCATCGACATGTGCGACCAGTGGATCCACATGGCTGATCCCGCAGTGGCGGATGAGCTGTGCAATTTCCGCGGCTGCACGGCCGAGTCGTTGAATCATCCGGAAGCGCTCTTCCACATGAACACCGGCAGTCGGCTCGGCGGTGATCCCGGCCTGGGAGCCTGGGCCACCTACGGCCTTGGCACGGTGAACCAGAACCTGCCCGGTTACGTCGTCATGACTGAACTGGCGCTGCCGCAGGGCGGTCCGGGCAATTGGACCAATGGCTACCTGCCCGCCTACTATCAGGGCACGCGGCTGCGGCCCGAGGGATCACCGATTCTCGACCTGCCCTCGCAGTCCTTCAAAGACCGCGCCCATCAGCGCCGCTTTCTCGACGAGCTGGCTTTCCTCAATGAGCAGCACACGGCGCGCCATCCCGAGCACGCGGATCTCGCCGCACGCATGGAGAGCTACGAACTCGCCTACCGCATGCAGATGGAGGTGCCCGAGGTAATGGGGATCGATGCCGAACCTGAGTACATCAAGACCATGTATGGGCTCGATCAAAAGGAGACCGCGCCGTTCGGACGCCAGTGCCTGATGGCGCGCCGCCTGATTGAGCAAGGGGTGCGTTTTGTGCAGATTTTTTCCGGCGGCTGGGACAGCCATGATTATTTGGAAAACGGCCACACCGCGCGCATCAAGAGCGTGGACAA
>JAGRPD010000434.1:0-211 GCA_020439875.1 Verrucomicrobiales bacterium | reverse complement strand
TGGTCATCTGGACCGGTGAGTTTGGCCGCACACCCGACAACAACAAACGCGGCGGCGTCTATTCCCTGGGCCGCGGCCACAATGCCGACGCCATGACCCTGCTGCTGGCCGGAGGCGGCGTGAAGCCCGGCATCGTCGGCGGCACGGATGAGATCGGCGCCAAGGCCGTCGAGTGCGTCCACCCCATTCGCGATCTTCACGTCACCCTGCT
>JAGRPD010000433.1 GCA_020439875.1 Verrucomicrobiales bacterium | reverse complement strand
GGAGCACGGTGCTCCTCGTTGATCAGCACCTCGCACCACTCCGGCAGCACGATGGTCGCGTGGTCGGGATGACGCACGGTTCCCATCGCGAACACACCGGGATTGCGGCGCATTTGTTGCCAGCGCCAGTGCTTGGCGGCGGGATCACGGCGAATCACCCTTTCATACTGCGACGCAGTCAACCCGTTGGGGTGTCTGGCGCAGACAAAAACGGTTTCGCCACCCGTGCGGAAGAGCTTCTCCACGAGGTGCGGCTTGCTGCCGTTGCCACGGGAGATGGGTTCATTCCTCAGCACGAGCTTCGGATCCACGGTGAGCGGCTGCTCAACCGGGACGAAGAACCATTCGCCTTGACGGCGAAAGGCGGCGTTGTGACGCGACTGTGCCTTGCGGGGACTGAGGCCTTTGCGGGCCTGAGTGTTCCGAACCGCCGGAGGTTTGAGAGCCTCCTTGGCCTGGGAAACGGTGCATGCCGATCCAGGCACGGCGGCCACAAACCACTCGCGCTCATCGTGACCGCAAAGAAAGCGGTCTTTGCGCTTCGCCGCGCGGTCCTTGATGAGAAGAAGCAGGTGCCGGTCACCCTTCTCTTTGTTGAGCAGGGCAAGCTCGACCCGCGCCAGACTCGCTTCGTCACCACGAAGGGCGAAAAACGGTCCGCGACGGTCGTGTCCGATGTCGATCTCGTAACCCGTCGCAGCACGGGGCCAGCGGCGGATTCTGCCAGTGACCTGAAATCGCGCTCCGATGGATTCGAACGCACGTTCGAGATGTTCGAGTTTCATAACGGAATCATCGAATCATCATCCGTTCGATCTGCCTTGATGCGGCACGCTGGACGGATGTGACAGCGATCTTCCAAACAGGAATGACGCCGGCGGGAAGATGCGCCGGCTAGATGAGCATGGACTTCATGGGTGGGGTGGGTTGGGGGTGAAAAAGAAAAAGAGGATGGGAATGACGGAGCTGAAACCGAGAAAGCATGCTTCGTTCCAAAACTCGATCACTCCCCGAACGATCGCAGCTCGACCGCCTCAATCTGGCGGATCAACGCCAAGGGGTCGGTGTTGTCTGGTCGAAATGACCCACGCGTGTCGTGCGCAGCTTCGATGCTTTAAGGTTGGGATGGCGCTGGTGCCGAGAATTGCTTCACGAACTCTTCAGGCGTCATCACAGGAATGCTGCTCGCTGCGAAGTCGGGCGTGTTCCGCGTCACAATGACGTCCGCCTGACACGCGGAGGCGGCGGCGATCTGCATGGCATCCTCAATGTCGGACAAGTTCATCCTTTGCGCCTCCAAGGCGGCGGTCGTTCCGACGGTGGACACTTCGCACCATTGCAGGAGTTCAGAGGTAAAGCGTTTGGCCTCTGAGAGTTGCTTGGTCTCGCGCCGAACGATGTAGAAGCCATTGGAGATGGTGTGCCAGGCGATCCAGCCTTCGTTGCCCGCCTCAACACAAGCTTGCAATACCTGAAGGCTTTGGGGCTTCCCTGAGCGATTCAAGAACACATCCAAGAGGATGTTGGTATCGAGAAAGATGCGCATGAAGTCACTTCAAGTGCTTGGTGCGCAGATAGTCGTAGCGAGCCTCATCGATTTCCTTCTCCGAGGCGGCATGTTCAACGGACGCGCCGACGGAAAATCTTTGCAAAGCAGCCTGACGATGGCTCATCGGTGCCTTCGTGGAGAATTGGTCCTCCGCTGGAGTGATTTCAACAATGAAACTGTCCGACGATTCATCCCGCACCGTCATCAAATCTCCCTTGTGCAGGCCCAGGGCTTGCAGCAATCCAGCAGGAACTTGTTTGGTGATGGTCATTGACGCTTCGTGTGGTTGGAATTGTAAGGGCATCATTTCCAACTGCAAGGCAGGAAGTTTCGTTGCACGGAGGCGGCCAGACCAAACATGCCCATCACCACATTGGTGTCGATGCAGGCGGTCATTGATGGCAGGGGTGCTTCCAACGGTGTTCCTGAATGGCTGCGGCGATGCTTTCTGGAGTGGTGTGATCGGATTTCCAATCTGCACCATTGACTTGCCCAAATTTTTCATGGTTTCGGAGAAGGTGGACATCTTTCCCCGGAATCCGCAAGCGGTCCGCTTGAGGCGGAATTGAAGTCCCCACACCCACCTGGAAGATGGATGTGGAGCTTCAAAACACGCGTCACGAAGAGCGATCAAGATGGAAGCATGAGCTGAAACCCAACCCTCCAAGACTCGACCACTCCCCGAACGATCACAGCTCGACCGCCTCGATCTGGCGGATCAACGCCGAGGGGTCGGCGTCGAGCAGTTTCAAGATCTCCATCGTCTTGTCGGAGAAACCCGCCAGGCAATAAACCTGGCGTTCGGGAAACTGCAGTGTGCCGTAACCCTGAAGGTCAAGGCTGAAGACCTTCGGATCGCAGCTATGGCGGGCCTTACACTGGCGGAAGGATTCCACCGGCGTGGAATATCCGATCCATCCCTGCATGTCAGAGAGGAGGATCACGCGATCATAGGCGCGAACCGCGCGCTGGAAGACCGAGTGGAAGTTGGTTCCCGCGCACTCGGCGTGGCTTTCCAGCCAC
>JAGRPD010000432.1 GCA_020439875.1 Verrucomicrobiales bacterium | reverse complement strand
TTCAATCAGCTCGGGATCAACCCCGCCAAAGTGGCGGGGGAACTGGACAACATGACCAAGCGCGCCCGCAAAGCCGCCTCACCTCCGGCGGAGGCTTTGGCCACCGAATCCCCGGCGGAAGAAGCCGCCCGCACCCGGCTCGATGCGGAGGTGCGGGCTGCGCTCGCGCCCCTGGCCCCTCTGACGCGGGTGCGGCGGGTGGCGGCGGACGCCAGCGCCCGGGAGGATGAAAAGCGCAGCCAGGTGTTGAAGACCTTGACCTGGGCCATCGGCATTGCCGTGGTGACGCTGGGGCTGGCAGAGGACTGGCAGCCTGTGCCCGGCACCGGCTCGCCCTGGGTGCGCTGGATTCAGGCCGGTCTGCTGGGCACCGCCCTACTGGCAGCCTTGGTGTCCGGGCTCACCTTCTGGGAGTACCGGCGCCGGGGCGGGGAGGAGGATCGCCATGACTTCCGGGCGCTGGCGGAGGGGTTGCGGGTGCAGTTCTACTGGTGCCTCACCGGCAGCGGGCACTCCGTCTCAGCGGAGTACATGCAGCGCCAGCGCAATGAACTGGACTGGATCCGTTACGCGATTGCCTCCATCACCTTTCCCTATGAGCGCTGGCAGCGGCGTTTCACGGCTTTCAGCAAGGACCTGCGCGTGCGGCTGCTGGAGATCGCCCGGCTGGACTGGATCGGGGAGCAGCACGGTTATTTTGTGAAAAAGGTGCGGGAGCTGGGGGTCACCGCCCAGGGCTGGCACCTCTGGGCCTGGGCCTGTGGCGCGGCGGGCTTGATCCATGTGGCCCTTCATTTCATCAGCAAGCTGTCGCATCCGGTGGAGGCCGCGCTGAGGGGTCACGGCATGGCGGCCGGCGCGGCCATGCTGCTGGCCGGCTGCCTGCTGCTGCCGCAGCGGGAGAAGCGCTGGATTCTGCTGGGTGTGAGACCCCAACAGGCCGCTGAAAAGAGCCGGCCTCGCAGCGCCACCTTTGCCGACCATGTGTTTGGCAGCGCGGCCATCTGGGGCGGTGGGCTGATGCTGGCGGGTCTGGTGATGCTGGCCACCCACTGCCTGGGCCAGTGCCTCGACTTTTTCCCCCAATGGGAAAACACCTGGACCTTCTTCTCCGGCCTCATGCTGGTGTTGGGTGGCTCCGCGCTGGCCTTTGCGGAGCGCTGCTTCCTGGCCGAGCATTTGCGCCAGTACGCGGCGATGGAGAATCTCTTCGGCTGCGCCAGCCGGCGGCTGGAGGAGTTGATGAAACATTACCAAACCGCAGCGCCCGGTTCCGAGGTGGAACAGCGCGCCCTGCTGGAGATCCAGGACCTGCTGCACCGCGTCGGTCTGGAGGCGCTGGATGAAAATGCCGAGTGGCTGATATTGCACCGCGCCAAACCGATGGAGCCGATGATGGGCGCCTGAGTATTCTGTTCGTGCCATGACACCTGCCGATCCGCCCTGCACGCTGCCGCGCCACTTGTTGTGGCCGGGGGAAGCGCATGAAATGGCCTTTCGTCGGATCCCGCCGGGGGAGTTTTGGATGGGATCGCGCGGATATGAAACAAATGAGGAGCCGCGCCATCGGGTGCGCATCACCCAGCCGTTTTGGATGGCGGAGACGCCGGTGACGCAGGCGCAATATGCGGCAATGGGAAAGGGCAATCCGAGCCATTTCAAAGACAAGCCGGATCATCCGGTGGAGCAGGTGTCCTGGCTGGATGCGGTGGCTTTTGCGGATTGGGTGGCGAACGACCGGGCGGCGGAGATGCCGGAGGGCTGTGATCTGGCCTGTCTGCCGACTGAGGCGGAATGGGAGTATGCCTGCCGGGCAGGCACGGAGACCGAATATTGGAGTGGCGATGGCGAGGCGGCCTTGGCCGAGGTCGGTTGGTTTGGCGAGGAATGGGGATCGGGTTCGACGCATCCGGTGCGTTCCAAAATGCGTGCCAATCCATTCGGCTTGTTCGACATGCATGGCAATGTGTGGGAGTGGTGCCATGATGAATTTCAGCAGACTCCGTATCGAGACCGGCCTGGTGGGGCGATGGACACCGGCTGGGACGAAAGGCTGGCGGATTACCAGGAACAGCGAGCTCTCACCAGTGATGTGTCGTCGCTTCGTTCCCTGCGCGGCGGCTCCTGGTTCGACGCGGCCAGGCTCTGCCGCTCCGCCTTCCGCGGCAGGCTCGGGGCGGCCCGTCGCCTCGGGGACTTCGGCTTCCGCCTCTGCTTGCTCCCCGGTCCAAAAGAACAGGCAGGGAGCGGAGCCCAGGGAGGGAGGCGTGGCGGAGGGACGGAGCCAAAGCCGACCGAGCAGGGCGGAGCGGGCGTGGTCAACCTGAGAGCGGAGCGGGGCCCGAGGCCAAGACCCTCCGCGTAGCAGGCGAAATTTTTTGGAAAATTTGATGTCATGCCGTTTCGCTTGTTTCAATACCCGCTGCCTGCGCCTCCCGAGTTGGATGATCTCAATGCCTACTTGGACTCACACCGGATTGCCGCTGTCTCGCATCATCTGGCATCGGGTCCATTGGGCCCCATGCTGGTGTTCGTGGTTCAAACGGTGGCAGGAGGCGGACGTAGGCCGGGGAAAACGGAGAAGATCGACTATCGGGAGGTGCTGAACGCGGAGGACTTTGCACGGTTCAGCCGGTTGCGGGAGATCCGCAAACAGGCGGCGGAGGCGGAGGGTGTGCCCGCCTATGCGGTGTTCACGAATGCGCAGCTCGCGGAGATGGTGCAAAAGCGCTGCCGGAGTCTGGCGGACCTGGAGCAGATCGAAGGCGTGGGCAAGGCGCGTGTGGAGCGTCACGGGGCGGGCATTTTGGAGACACTGGCAGGGGAGGGAACGGCGTGAAGCGGGTCGGCGGCTTGTTTGAATCCCTGGCGGACGCATCGTTGATGGCGCGGGCGGCATGGCGTGCCGCGCAGGGAAAGCGGGATCGCTCGGAGGTGCGGTCTTTTTTGGCGAATCTGGAGGGGAACTGCGCGGAGATGGTGCGGGATGTGATGGCCGGGAGCTATGAATTTGGGACGTATTCCGCCTTTGAGGTGCGGGACCCGAAGTCGCGTCTCATTCACGCTCCGGCGTTTCGCGACCGGGTGATGCATCATGCGCTGATGGAGGTGACGGGTCCGGTGTTGGAGCGGGGAGCGCTGGCGCACAGTTATGCCTGCCGGGCTGGCTTCGGACAACATGCCGCCTTGAGCCAGGCTCGTCAGTGGCTGCGGCGCGGTGACTGGTTTTTGAAGCTGGATGTGGCGAAGTTTTACGACAGCCTCCCGCATGAAACGGTGCGGCGTTTGCTGGCGCGGCGGTTTCGCGAGCGGCGTTTGCTCGCGCTGTTTGACCGGCTGCTGGATTCGTATCACCACACGCCGGGCCGCGGGCTGCCGATTGGCGCGCTGACCAGCCAGTATTTGGGGAATTTTGTCTTGGACACCGTGGACCGATGGGTCAAACAAAGCTGCCGCCTGACACGGTATCTTCGCTACATGGATGACATGCTCTTCATTTCGGATCGAGCGCACTTGAATCGGGTGCGGGCCGAGATGCCTGGTGTGTTGTCAGAGCTTGGATTGCGCCTGAAAGGGGACGGCGTGCTCAATCGCGCGGAATGCGGTGCACCGTTTTTGGGATTGGTGCTCTACCCGGACCGCGTCCGCCTTCACCGCCAGGCGCGCCGAAGGCTGCGCCGGAAATGGAAAGCGGTGGAGAAAGCCGCTGTATGCGGGCGTCTGACGGAGGGCGAACTCCAGGCCCGCACAGAGGCGCTTTTTGCCCACGCTCGATTTGCGGACGACGCGGCCTGGCGGCGGACGGTGTGCGGATTTTCACGGATTGGGGAGGCGCTGGAGTTAGGCGTCGAATCGTTCCCTGCGCGGCGGCTCCTGGAACAACACGGCCAGGAACTGCCGCTCCGCCATCCGCAACAGGAACAGGGCGGCCCATCGCAACAGGAACAACGGCTTCCGCCTCTGCTTGCTCCCCGGCACGGAGACACCGAGATGCCACCGGACGACGCGCCTTCCCGCGCCGCTGATCCGTCAGCGGACGAAACCACGCGCAAGACCCCGCCGCAGGCTGAGATCCATCCCGGAGGGACGGAGAAAGCCTGCGGCGGGGCGGCAACCGGGGAGGGCGAGCCGTGAGCAAAGGGGTGCTGCCTTTGGAAGTTCCCGTCACCCTGCCGGGTGAGGTGAAGATGATCTTCCGCCGCATTGTGGACGTGGGGGAGACGGCGGCGTTTTGGCGCGGCAGCCGGGGGGAGTATGATGATGAAGAACCCCGCCACCGGGTGCGCCTGAAGCAGCCGTTTTATCTGGGGGAGACGCCGGTGACGCAGACGCAGTATCGGGCGATGGCAGAGTCCTGCCTGGATCGACTCAAAGCGCTGGAAGGCAACATGGGTGCAGATCCGAGCCATTTCAAAGGTGACAAGCGGCCGGTGGAGCGGGTCGATTTCCAAGATGCCGAGGTCGTGGCCGACTGGCTGACAGGCAGTGGTTTGCTTCCGGGCGGATGGAATGCCTGTTTGCCCACGGAGGCGCAATGGGAATATGCCTGCCGGGCGGGGACGGAGACCAAGTATTGGAGAGGCGATGGCGAAGCGGCGCTGGCGGAGGTGGATTGGTATAGTGGCAACGCTGGAGGCGAAACGCACGCCGTCGGATTGAAGCCCGCGAACCCTTTTGGGCTGCATGACATGCACGGTAATGTCTGGGAATGGTGCAAGGATGCGTGGGATGAGGGGGCGTATCGGAAGTGTCCGGACGGGGTGATCGATCCTTGTGAGGTGGATAAAAAGTCGAATCGTTCCCTGCGCGGCGGCTCCTGGAACTTCTCGGCCGGGTACTGCCGCTCCGCCTTCCGCGGCGGGTACTGGGCGGCCCTTCGCGACAGGGACAACGGCTTCCGCCTCTGCTTGCTCCCCACGGTCTTATCATTTGAGGG
>JAGRPD010000431.1 GCA_020439875.1 Verrucomicrobiales bacterium | reverse complement strand
CCAGGGGCCGTTGTCGGAGGTGAAGATGACCCAGGTGTTGTCGGTGAGGCCGTTTTTGTCGAGCGTGTCCATGATCTGGCCGACGGAGTCATCGACTTCCTGCATGACGTCGGCGAAGAGGCCGGCCCCGGTCTTGCCCTGATAACTGGCGCTGGCGAAGAGGGGGACGTGGACCATGGAGTGGGCGAGGTAGCAGAGGAAGGGCTTGTCTTTGGACTTCTCGATGAAGCGACAGGCGCGGGCGGTATAGTCGCCGGTGAGGTGGGTTTGATCTTCCGGGGTGACATCAGGATCGACGACTTCGGTGCCATCGATCATGGGCAGGGGAGGATAGGTGCCTTTTTTGGCTTCGGGATGGAAAGGCCACATGTCGTTGGAGTAGGGCAGGCCGTAGTACTCATCGAAGCCGTGATTGGGCGGGAGAAATTCGCGATGATGGCCGAGGTGCCATTTGCCGAAGGCAGCGGTGGCGTAGTCCTTCTGTTTGGCGATTTCGGCGATGGTGACTTCGCTGGCATTGAGGCCGTGCTCGACCTTCGGGCTGAGGGCACCGTGGATGCCGATGCGGTTGGGGTAGCAACCGGTGAGGAGGGCGGCGCGGGAGGCGGAGCAGACGGGCTGGGCGACGTGGAAGTTGGTGAACTTGCGACCCTGAGCGGCGAGGCGGTCGATGTGAGGGGTGGTGTAGCCCTGGGCTCCGAAGCAGGAGACGTCGGCGTAACCCATGTCATCCATGAAGATGATGACGAGATTCGGAGGGGCGGCGATGGCGGCGGTGACGCTGAGGAAGAGGGCAGTGAGGAGGCGGAGCATGATGGGTGTGGCAACGGCCCAGAGGCGGGCCGTCTTGCGTGGGCTGCGGTTGGCGGGGTTTGTGGGAGGCGGTGCGGGGCTCAGGCGATGGGATCTCGGGTGAGAGTGCCGTTGACGAGGCGCATGGCTCCGGTGGGGTTGGCGTTTTGCAGAGCGGCGGGCAGTTGAGGATCGGGGAATCCCTGGTAGCAGACGGGCCGCACGAAGCGCAAGATGGAGGCGGTGCCGATGGAGGTGAAGAAGCTGTGGCTGGCGGCGGGGTAGGGGCCGCCGTGGTGCATGGAGGGACAGGGCTCGATGCCGGTGCCGAAGCCATTGAAGATGATGCGTCCGACTTTTCGCTCCAGGATGTGGATGAGATCGGCGTGATCGGCGAGATCATCGGGAGTGCCGTGGATGCTGGCGGTGAGCTGGCCTTCCAGGGAATGGGCAAAGCGGAGCAACTCGTCACGGTGGCTGCAAGGTGCGACGATGGAGCAGGGGCCGAAAACTTCGCGATGCAGGGTTTCCTGATTTTCGATCTGATCGATGCTGGTGGTGAAAATTTGGCAAGGCACCTCAGTCTTGGCGGGATCTGCGGCCGTGGTGGACTGGCCCAGAGCCTGGAGGCCGGGCAGCCTTTTCCAGGCTTCGGTGCCGCCTTCGTAGGCCTCGGCAATGCCTTGGTGGAGCATGGTGGCGGGGGCGACGCCGCTGGCGAGTTCGGCGGTGCGTTGGGTGAAGGTGTCCCATCCAGGGCCGTTGAGGCCGAGGAGGATGGCGGGATTGGTGCAAAACTGACCGACGCCCATGTTGACGGATTGCAGGTAGGCCTCGGCGATGCTGCTGCCGCGTTCGGCGAGCGCCCCGGGCAGGAGAAAGACGGGATTGACGGAGCCCATCTCGGCATAGACGGGGATGGGGCTGGGTCGGGCTGCGGCCAGATCCATCAGGGCGCGGCCTCCTTTTAAAGAGCCGGTAAAGCCGACGGCTTGAGTGAGCGGGTGGCGCACCAGGGCTCCTCCGAGGGCATGTCCCGCGCCTTGCAGGAGGCTGAAGCTGCCGGCTGGGAGGGCGACTTTTTCCAGGGCTCGGGCGATGGCTCCGCCGAGCATCTCGCAGGTGCCGGGATGGGCGGGATGACCTTTGACCACGACGGGACAGCCCGCAGCGAGGGCGCAGACGGTGTCGGTGCCGACGACGCCGATGGCGAAGGGAAAGTTGCTGGCTCCAAAAACGACGACGGGGCCGATGGCGGAATAGACCTGGCGGACGTCGGGTTTGGGGAGCGGTTGGCGATCGGGGATGGCGGTGTCGATGCGGGGCGCGAGCCAGGAACCTTCTCGGAGCAGTCCGGCGAACATTTTGCACTGATGCACGGCGCGGCCGCGCTCTCCGGTGAGGCGGGCCATGGGCAAGGCGGTCTCCGCGTGGGCGCGGTCGAGCAGGGCGTCACCGAGGGCGAGGATCTCGTCGGCCAAGGCATCGAGCAACTGGGCGCGGGTCTCGGGAGAGGAGAGACGGAGGGGATCGCAGGCGGCTTCGGCGGCCTGGAGAGCGGCCTCGACTTGCTCGTCAGTGGCGTCGGCGAATTGGCCGTCGAGCGTGGCTCCGGTGGCGGGATTGCGGGCGGTGAAGGGGGTGCCTGTGGCGGGGGTTTCGATGCCGGCGATGAGGTGATTTCCTGTGAGTGACATGGCGGAGTGCGAGGGGGGAGGAGTTTAAGCGACGGAATTGCTGAGGGTGCCGAGACCGGCGAGGGTGATGTGGATGAGATCGCCCGGGTGCAAAGTGAAGTCATCCGGAGGGACGATGCCGGTGCCGGTCATGAGGTAGGCTCCGGTGGGGAAGGTGTTGTCGCGGTAGAGAAACTCCGCCAGCTCGGTCGGCTTGCGTTTGAGCTGAGCCAGGGTGGTTTCTCCGTGGAAAACTTCATTGCCTTCCCGTTCGATGCGGCACTCGATCGCAGTGTCGGCGGCGAGAGGGATGGGCGTGATCCAAAGTGCGGGGCCGAGGGCAGCGCAATTTTTGAAACACTTGGCCTGGGGCAGGTAGAGGGGATTTTCTCCCTCAATGTCACGGCAGGAGAGATCGTTGCCGACGGTGCATCCGATGATCTGTCCCGCCGCATTGATGGCCAGCGTGAACTCGGGCTCGGGCACCATCCAGCGTGAGTCGCGGCGCAGGTGCATGAGGCCGCCTGGGCCGACGGTGCGTTGCGGGGTGGCTTTGAAAAAGATCTCGGGCCGCTCTGCCTCATAGACGCGATCGTAAAAACTGCCGCCGCCAGCGTCCTTGCTCTCCTCCATGCGGGCAGTGCGGCTGCGGTAATAGGTAACGCCCGCTGCCCAGACCTCCTGGGTGCCGATGGGGGCGAGGAGGTCGCCCGCATCCGGGGCCGCGACGGGGGCCGCCTGCTGGGCGCGCTGCAGCTGAGCGGTGAGATCGGCGGCATTGAAGAGGTCGTCCCAATCGGATGAGGGAAGAGACCACCAGGAGTCGGACTCACGCAGGAAGATGCCGGAGCGGGTGCGGAAAAGAAACATGCCTCCAGGCTAAGCGGGGGACGGATCCGGTCAATCCGCGATGCGACGAGTCCAGGGAGTCGATCGAGTGGGCTCCAGATCGTGCTCCAGCCGGATGAGCAAATCATCGAGTGCAGGCAGGTCGGTGACCCAGTGGACGGGGAGGTTTTCCAAAGCCTGACGGCACGGGCTGGATGCGCGCCCCCCGACGATAAGCACGCAGTGAGGCTGCAGCAGCTGGCGCAATTCCTGAATCTGTTGAAGCATGGAATCGGGCTGCTCAGGGCAGACCAGGCTGAGTGCTACGGCCCGTGCCTGCCGCGCCCGAGCGCAGGCGGCAATTTCTTCCGGAGCCAGATTTGGACCCAAATACGTCACCTGCCAGCCGAGATCTCGCGCGGTGGCAGCGGCCAGCAGGGCACCGATCTCGTGCAACTCTCCAGCGGGTGTGGAGACAATGATCTCCGGGCTGCCAGGGCGCGGCTGATGACCGGGAGGTGGAGCCAGCAGCACCTCCCGCACCACGGCCGTGCCGAGATGTTCCTGCCCGGTGCGCACGCTGCCATCCTGCCAGCGGCGTCCCAGCTCCTGAATGAAGGGGGCGATGACTCTCACCAACAGGCAGCGCTGACCGAGCTGAATGCGGCTGCGGTGCAGCAGCTGGCGCAGGCCATCGCTGTCAAAGTCGGTGACGGCTTGCAAACAGGCCTCCAGATACTGCGGGGCTGATTCGCACGGTGGCATCGGCTCGCGCGGCGTCGCTTTGGAGACGGTGGTGCCTCCATCCTGCAGCAGGCGGGCCAGCTCGAGCAGCCCCAGGGTGGCGATGTTGCCGATGCGATGACCGCACTCCGTGAGTTGACGCAGCAGTTGCAGGCGGCGGATTTGCTCGTCCCCGTAGAGGCGGCGATTGGTGCCGGTGCGCACCGGCTCCAGGGCTCCATAGCGACGCTCCCAGATGCGAATCACATGGGCGGTGACGCCTGAGCGTTGGCTGGCCACCTGGATGGGCACGAGCATGGCGGGAGGTTCGGTCACGGGAGCGGCGGGAAAATTTTCGAGTTGGTTGGGTTACGCCGGCGGACGCTGGCTGGTTGCCCAGGTGGAACGGTGAGTTGACTCTGCGGGCGGAGAGAAGAATCGTTGCCCATGTTTATCCCGCTCCGTCCTCGCCGCAATCGCCGTTCCGACTCCATCCGCGCGCTTTGTCAGGAGACGCGGTTGGCGGCCAGCGATCTGATCCTGCCGCTCTTTTTGCATGAGGACGGCGAGGATGTGGAGATCGCCTCCATGCCGGGCTGCACCCGCTGGAGTCTGCCGGGACTGGTGCGGGAGGCGGGTGAAGCGCACGCGCTGGGTGTGCCAGCGGTGGTGCTTTTTCCCAAGGTGCCGGAGGAAAAAAAAGATCCGCTAGCCCGGGAAAGCTGGAATCCCGAAGGCCTCATCCCCCAGACCGTGGCGGCGTTGAAAGCAGCCCATCCCACCCTGACAGTGATCACCGATGTGGCGCTGGATCCCTACAACAGCGACGGGCATGATGGCATCGTGGCAGAGGATGGCAGCATCCTCAATGACGAGACCGTGGAGGTGCTGTGTGAGCAGGCCCTGAGTCAGGCGCGGGCTGGGGCCGATATCGTGGCCCCGAGTGACATGATGGATGGCCGCGTCGCGGCTCTGCGTGCGGCGCTGGATGGAGAGGGCTACGCGGATGTCGGCATCCTGGCTTACACCGCCAAGTACGCCAGCGCCT
>JAGRPD010000430.1 GCA_020439875.1 Verrucomicrobiales bacterium | reverse complement strand
TACACCGCCAAGTACGCCAGCGCCTTCTATGGACCTTTCCGCGGAGCTTTGGACTCCGCCCCGAAGTCGGGCGACAAAAAAACGTACCAGATGGATCCGGCCAACGTCCGTGAGGCGCTGCGTGAGGCAGCTCTCGATGAGGCCGAAGGGGCCGACATGCTGATGGTGAAGCCCGCCGGTGCCTACCTGGATGTGATCCGCGCGCTGCGAGAAAGCTCCTCCTTGCCGCTGGCTGCCTATCAGGTCAGTGGGGAGTACCTCATGCTGCAGGCTGCTTCGGCGGGCGGGTGGTTGGATCGCCGCAAGGTCATTCTCGAGTCCTTGCTCGGCATCCGCCGCGCCGGGGCCGACATGATTCTGACCTACTTTGCCAAAGAAGTCGCTGCTTGGTTGAGAGAGGGGTGAGGGAGGAAAGAAGCGAAGTTTCTGAGGAAAAACGCGTTGGGACAGGATGCGTTTTTTTCCAGGATGGATGCTTTTGGCGTGCAGCTCGTGGCTTGCCGCCGCCGAGTTGCCGAACGTGGTCTTTATATATGCCGATGATCTCGGTTATGGAGATCTCGCCTGTCACGGGCACCCACGCATCGAGACGCCGAATCTGGATCGCCTCGCTCGGGAGGGCACAGATTTTCAATCGTTCACGGTAGTCAGCCCCGTCTGCTCATCGAGTCGCACCGGAATCGTCACGGGTCAGTTTCCCTCGCGCTGGGGCGCGTATCAGCACTTTGCCTCGCACGCTCAGAATGTGGAGCGCGGCATGCCGGACTGGCTAGACCCGCGCGCACCGTTGCTGCCCCGCATCCTGCAGCAGGCGGGCTACGCCACTGCGCACTACGGCAAGTGGCATCTCTCCGGCGGCGGCATCGCCGACGCGCCTTTGCCGGCCGCCTATGGCTACGATGACGCCGCCGTCTGGACGGGACCCGGACGCGCCGTTTTTGAAGGCACTCCGTATGAAAAGAAACTCCCGCTCGAAGGCGGGGCTCACGATGCAGTGGCGGCCTCCTATCTCAGCGTCGCCGCCACGGATCACACGCTGAAGTTCATCCGTGAAGCAGCGGGAAAGAAGCCGTTCTACATCAATCTCTGGCTGCACGAGACGCATCATTTGGTGTCGGCTACCGAGGAGGATAAAACGCCGTACCCCGATGTGGAGGAGCCGCTGCGGACCTACTACGCCGCCGTCACCCGGGCGGATCGGCAGGTGGGGCGGGTGCTGGATCTGCTGGACGAGCTGAGCTTGGCCGAGCGCACCCTGGTGATCTTTTCCAGCGACAATGGGCCGGAGAACTCGCACGACAAACCCGGTCAAAAATTTTACTTCAGTCAAGGCTACACCGGCGGATTGCGAGGGCGCAAACGCAGCCTGCTGATGGGCGGTGTGAACGTGCCCTTCCTGGTGCGCTGGCCCGGTCAGGTGCCAGCAGGGCGGGTGGATGCGGAGACCGCCGTGGCCGCAGTGGACGTGCTGCCCACGCTGCTGGATGCGGCCAAACTGCCTCTGCCTAAAGGCTACATCAGCGATGGCGAAAGCCTGTGGCCCGCTTTCCAGGGCCAAAAGCAAACGCGGGAAAAGCCCGTGTTCTGGATTTGGAGAGGCGGGCACGCGGGAGATGATTGGCCCGCCCTCGCGATGCGGGAAGGACCGTGGATGCTCATCCTGGACGAGACCGGCGAGCGCGTGGAGCTGTACGATGTGGTGACCGATCGCTTCGAGGCCAACAACCGTGCCAGCGAGTTTCCCGATCGTGTGGCCAAGATGCGACAGGCGTTGAAAGCCTGGGAAGCGGAGCAGCCAAACGAGATTGATCCCCGTTTGCAAACGCAGCAACCACCTGCCGGTGCCCCTTCACGAGGCAATTCGACGCCACCTTCTCGCGCTGAGATATTTGTGAAGAAAGACTTGAATCGAGATGGTCGCCTCACCTTGGAGGAATACCTGCATCGCTTTCCCGATCCGGTGGAAGGGCGGCGGCGATTCCCCGGCTTTGATCGCGATGGCGATGGATTTCTCAGTCGCGAAGAGTTCGAACGGCCCAATCAGAAAAAACCCACCGCGCCTTGATCGCACGTCGCACTCAGGGGTCAGGAGGTGACCAGCCCTTGGGAGCGTAGCGGTTGAGTTCGCTTATCACGGCCTCGGTGACCCGCTCACGATTGCCAGCAAAAAAATTCGTGTTCCTTCGTGTCCATTCGTGGTTTCAAACCTCTCCGTTCAACCACGAATGAAGATCACTTCAACAACCCGAGACCGCGCAGGAAGTCGGCGGTTTTGAGGAGGGTTTGGTCGAGCAGGATGCCGTCGAACATGAGGTAGCCGTGGCGGCCGCCTTCGTGGACGACGAGTTCGCAGGAGTTGCCGGCGGCTTTCATGGCTTCATCGAAGGCTTTGGCTCCGGCGAAGGGCGTGGTGGTGTCGCC
>JAGRPD010000429.1 GCA_020439875.1 Verrucomicrobiales bacterium | reverse complement strand
CAACAGCGGCATCTACCTGCGCGGCGTTTATGAAATCCAAATCATGGAGAGCTTTGGCCAGCCTCTCGACTCCCATCACATGGGAGCACTTTACAGTCGCATCACACCGTCCGTTGCTGCGGAGAAGCCTGTCAACGAATGGCAAACGCTCGACATCACGCTGGTGGATCGTCACCTCACCGTCATTCTCAATGGCAAGACCATCATCGACAATCAACCCGTGCTCGGCTGCACAGGTGGTGCACTCAGCAGCGATGAGTTCAAACCGGGCCCCATCATGCTGCAAGGCGACCACACCAATGTCGATTACCGCAACATGATGCTGCGGCCCGTGGTGCGCTAACTCGCACAGCGACCTCTTTTTCCATTTGGTATCTTGCACCCACGCCACTCCATTTTTCATGGAGTGGCGTGGTGTCGAATCTCATCTAACGCCTCAGCCGAGGTCTTCGAAGAGCTTAGCGTCTGCGGCATGTTTTGTGACCGAGACGATGCCCTTCTCCATGGCTGGCAGACCGCTGTACATCTCGCTGTTGCCGATCACCTGCTTGTTTTTGGCGAGCAAGACGAAATAAGGTTGGCCATTGCTAGCGGTGCGGCGATCAAATTGGGCGAGATCTACCCCGCAAGTCCGGACTGACTCCACACCCTTGAGAGCAGAAGCCTTGGTGGCGTAGGTCTGGCTAGTCAGGATGATGCGGCCATTGACGGCGTAGAGGTTGAACTTGAATTTCCCGTTGGTGGTTTTGCTGACGCGGAACTTTCCAGGCATAGTGTTGAGTTATTTTGGGGGTGAATGAGACAATTCCGACACCTGGGACGCCAATCCGCTCAATGAGAAGCAATTGTTGATGCAATCCTGCCAGTTTGGATAAAGCACCGTCCTCAGAGCGTTGATCCTTTTGGTCGCCATGTCTCAATCCGCCTCATCCCTCAATCGCCGACGCTTCCTCCTCCGGGGCGTCGGAGTAACGCTCGCCCTGCCCGCGCTGGAGTCGTTCCGCCCGCGTCTCCTTGGAGCACAAGATTCCATCACCGCAACGACCGCTGCGACGCCCAACCCCACGCGCATGGTCGCCATCGGCAACCTTCTTGGTTTTTACCAACCCGAGCTGTGGCCGACGACACCGGGCCGCGACTATGAGACCACTCGCCTGCTGCGTCCGCTGCAGCCCCATCGCAAAAATTTCACTCTTTACTCCGGCCTCGATCACGGAGTCAAAGGCGGCCACTTCGCCGTGCATTCTTTCCTCAGCGGCGTGCTCTCCATGGACGCCAAAGGCATGCCGGAGGGCAACATCAGCCTGGATCAGCGCGCAGCGGAGACCGTGGGAGGAGCCACCCGTTTTCCCTCCCTCGCCATCGGCTCCGAAGATGGCATCCATGGCGGCTGCATGATGTGCTGGACCCGCAGTGGCACCCGCGTGCCGCCCATCCCCGGAGCGCAGGAGCTATTTCGCAAACTCTTCGTCAACGAATCCACCGACAACCTCAAGAAAGCCAAGGATCGCTTTGCCTTGAAGGGATCCATCCTCGATGCCGTCCACGGTGACGCCAAAGCGCTCAATCGCCAACTGGATCACGAAGATCGAGAAAAGCTCGACGAGTACTTCACCTCCGTGCGCGACGTCGAGCGCCAGATCCAGCTGAATCGGCAATGGGCCAACGTGCCCAAACCGAAGTCTCCCATCCCTGAACCGAAAAACACCAACATGGTGGATGATCTCCCTCTGCTTTACGATCTCATGGTCCTAGCGTTGCAGACAGACTCCACCCGCATCGCCACGCTGGAACTGGGCGGCGATTTTGAATCTCGTTATTTCGGCATCAACAAAGGCTACCACGCCCTCTCTCACCACGGGCAGTTGAAGGAAAACATCGACGGTCTCCTGACCCTCGAAGACTATCAAATGACGCATTTCGCCCACTTCTTGGAGCGACTGAAAAGCGTGAAGGAAGGTGACGCCACCCTGCTCGACCGCACCATGGTCCTCTTTGGCAGCGGCATGGCCAATGCCAATGCCCACACCAACTCCAACCTGCCCATCATCCTCGCAGGGGGAGACTTCCAGCATGGTGAATACCGCGCACTCCCGCCAAAGGGCATCGACCGCAAACCGCTGTGCAATCTCTATCTGAGCATGCTCCAAAAATTCGGTGTCGAGACCGACCGCTTCGGCACCAGCACTGGCACATTGATTTGAGGCCTCGTCGATTATTCCCCATGGCCAAGCGTTTCCTTCTCGCCGCCGCGATCACACAGGCAACCCTATCAGCGCCCGCCGCCCCCGAGCCCAGCGCCTTTCTCAGCACCTACTGCTTGGAGTGCCACGATGAGGATGTGCAAAAAGGAGATCGCCGCTTCGATGAGCTGAGCTTTCCCATCACCGACGCTCACGGTGCCATCGAAGTTCAAGACATCATCGATCAGCTCACGCTCGGCGACATGCCGCCGAAGAAATCGGATCAACCCTCCGCTGGAGAGCGCACCGCGATGATTGACGCGCTCACCGCTCTGGTGGCCAACGCGCGGGAGTCGCTGGCCAGCACCGGCGCACAGACCGTGCTGCGTCGGCTCAACGAGCGCGAATATCTCAACAGCGTGCAGGACTTGCTGGGGCGCGACTTCGGCTCGCTTGATCCCACCGCCAAATTCCCCCGAGACCAAACTGTGGAGCAGATGGATAACATCGGCGACGCTCTGGTCACCTCCGGTTATCTTTTGGATCAATACCTGGATGCAGCGGACCTGATGGTCGAAAAGGCACTCGGGAGCATCGAGGCACCGGCGGTTCGGCATTGGACTTTCAACAAGAATTTTCAGCAAGGCCAGGAACTCAGTTACTCCCACGGCAAGGTTTATAACTACCGCTACCTCTGCGTGTACGAGGTGCCGAACACGGTGAATCACGAGGGAGGTTACGCCGCGATTCACGACTTTGCCGACGGTGTGCACGCCGAGGGCTGGTATGATGTCAAGGTGTTGGCTCAGGCCCTCAACCGTCATCATCCGTATGATCCCGCCATCTTCGGCATGAATCCGGAAGAACCGTTCCGGCTCGGCATCGTCCCCGGGGACAAGACAGCGGGCACGCTGCACCACCCGCAGCCCGTAGAGCCCGAGTTGGCAGAAGTCACGATCGCCGACGGCGAGCCCGAGTGGTACACCCTGCGCGTGTGGTTGGAGAAGGGCCAGACCCCGCGCTTCATTTTCCCCAATGGCATGAAGAACTGCCGCCAGGCGTTTAGCCGCATCGCCAGTCAGTACAAAAATCAATGGCCAAAAAAGGATCCCTACACGGGCGGCATCGTTGAAGCACGACGCATCGTCCTGCAGCACGGCCACATGCCTCACATCCGCATTCATGAGGTTCAGATCGAAGGTCCGTTCAACGAAAGCTGGCCTCCTGCGAGTCAGCGTCTGGTATTCGGACCGGCAGGATTTGACGCCTCGCAGACTCGCGAGATCCTGCATCGCTTTGCTGATCGCGCCTATCGCCGACCCGCCACCGAAGCGGAAGTGGATCACCTCGTGCAAGTGGCGGATCAACGCCGCGCGGCGGGTCACAGTCCGCGCCAAGCGGTGAAGGACGCGATCAAAGCGGCACTCTGCTCTCCCTCCTTCCTCTATCTTTCTGAGCCCAGTCAGTCCGCTTCCAAAAAGGCCGAGGCCAAGTTGGGTCCGCACGACCTCGCAGCGCGCCTCTCGTACTTTCTGTGGTCCACCACACCGGATGAGCCGCTGCGCGCCGCCGCCGATGATGGCAGCCTTTTGCGGCCCGAGGTACTTCAGGCGCAGCTGGAGCGGCTGTTGAAGGATCCGCGCTCCGAGGCCTTTTATGCGGGCTTCTTGGACAGCTGGCTCAACCTCCGCACCCTGGGTGACATGCCGCCAGACCGCGAGGCTTTCGGCGTCTATTACGCGAAGGATTTGCAAAACGCCATGAAGCGAGAGTCGCAACTCTTTCTGCGTCACATGATGGAAAAGAATCGGCCCGTGACGGATCTGCTTCAATCTGACTACACCTTCGTCAACGAACCGCTCGCCACCCTCTACAAACTGCCGGTGAAGTTTGATCCCGCCAGCGCCCATCAGTTTCAGAAAGTGAGCCTGACCGACCCGAGACGGGGCGGACTGCTCGGCATGGGCAGTGTCTTAACCGTCACCGCCAATGGCATCGAGACCTCCCCGGTGCTGCGCGGCGTCTGGCTGCTGCGCAATGTCCTCGGCACGCCACCGCCGCCGCCGCCCGACAACGTCCCACCGATCGATCCCGATGTGCGCGGCACCAAAACCATCCGCGATCAGCTCACCAAGCACCGTGAGTCTCCCGCTTGCTTCGGCTGTCATCAAAAGATTGACCCCCTCGGCTTCGCCCTAGAGAACTTCGATCCCATCGGCCAGTGGCGCAGCCGCTATCCTGCGGGCAAAAAGCAGGGACCCGAGGTGGACGCATCCGGTGAACTCGCCCACGGCGGCAGCTTTGAAGACATTGTAGAGTTCAAGCAACGCCTGCTGGAGCGGAAAACTCTGTTTGAACGCACCCTGACCGAACGCCTGCTGATGTATGCCGTGGGGCGTCGTTTGGAAGCGCTGGACCGACCCGTCATCAACACCATCGTGCGCCAAACGGAAGCTCAAGGCAGCGGCCTGCGCACTCTGCTACGGGGCATCGTCACCAGTGAGGTCTTTTTGTCGCGATAGACCCGACTCGAAATTCGGAGTGAAGTTGCCTGCCCAACTCGTACGTCAGGCCGACCCATTGTGAATTTGACTCAAACTCCGTGTTGCACTCGCTCAAAACAGGGCGAAACTCGCCCTTCACGCTTCGGAATCCCGTCGCGCTTTTTTGGCACGGCAGGTCATCAGCTGGTTCTTCATGGTCCACGGTGATTTTTCCGCCCGGCAGTCGGGCATCGCTTCAAAGGCAACAGGACCAGGCACAACAGACTACAGAGATACTGATGACGACTAAGATGTACGTGGGGAACCTCCCCTTTCAAACGACGGACGCCGATTTGCGCGATCTGTTTTCCGCCTATGGTGAGGTCACCGACGCCGTGGTAATGATGGACCGGGAGACGGGCCGCGCTCGGGGTTTTGGCTTTGTGACGATGGGCTCGCGCGAAGGCATGGAAGCCGCCGTGCGTGAACTCGACGGCAAAGAATTCAGCGGCCGTCGCCTCACCGTGAATGAAGCCCGCCCGCGTGAAGCAGGCGGCGGCGGCGGTGGTGGTGGTGGTTTCCGCGGTGGACGTGGCGGCGGCGGCGGTGGTGGCGGCGGCGGATACCGTGGCGGACGCGGTGGAGACCGTGGTGATCGCGGCGACCGTGGCGACCGCGGTGGTGATCGCTGGTAAACCTCGGCTTCAAACCCTTTTTCTACGACCCGTCTTCCCCTCGCGGAAGGCGGGTTTTTTTGTGGACGGCACCGGAGATTCCCTGCAAAGATTGCGACCGTTTGGCAAAAGTCTGCGCAAAATCACAGCGGAAAGTTTCACTCCCATGGACTTGCTGTTTTACGCGATTGGCATTTTCGAAGGATTCAAATTCGGCTCTCGACTGCACTAAAATCAATTTTTCCCTCTATTTCTGCCTCTATGAAAAAACCATCCTGGATCGTGTGGACCGCAGCGGTGTGCTGCATGACGGTATCCTCCGTCGATGCTCAATCTCTCGATACACCGTCTTCTGCGGAAGTGGCCAGCGCGGAAGAACAAGCGCGACAGTTTTACGAAATGGTGGAGACCTTTGGCTGGGAGCGCAGCGGTGTGGGCCAGCTGGGGTCTGAGGCCGAAATCGACATTCCAAAAGGTTACCGCTTTTCCGGCAGCTCCGGCTGTCAGAAGCTGATGCAGCTGTATGGCAATCCCACCAATGAATCGGAACTGGGGGTGATCGCACCCGAGTCTCTCGCCTGGTGCGTGGTGTTTGAGTTTGAAGACATCGGCTACGTCAAAGATAGCGACAAGGATGACCTCGACGCTTCGGCCATTCTCAAGCAGCTCCAGGAAGGTCAGGAACAATCCAACGAGTATCGCAAGGAACACGGGATGGAGCCGATCTACATCACCGGCTGGGCCAAAGAACCAGCCTACAATCCCCAGACTCACAACCTGGAGTGGGCGATCCGCCTGCGCGATGATCGCGGCGAACAAACCGTCAACTACCTCACCCGGTTGTTGGGTCGCAACGGGGTGATGTCGGTGACGCTGGTGGTAGATCCGGAAGCGCTGGATGCCTCATTGCCCGAATATCAGGCGCTGCTGACGGGCTATCGTTATCAGACCGGCAACGCCTACGCCGAATACCGGCAGGGTGACCGCGTGGCGAAGTACACGCTGGCAGGTCTGATCACGGCGGGTGCTGGCTTTGCGGCCGTCAAGTCGGGGCTGTTCGGCAAGCTCGGCCTGTTGTTCGCCAAGATGGGGAAACTGGCCATCGTCTTCGTGGTTGCGATTGGAGCCGCGATCAAAAAATTCTTCGGCGGCATGTTTGGAGGCAAAGGCAAGCGCCTGGAGGACTACTCATCGAGGTAGCTCCGCGCCCGCTTTTCACACCTGCATGACCGACGGACAGACGCTGCTGCTCGTCTTCGCCCTGCTCTACGCGGTGGAGAGTGTGCTGTGGGTGCAGCGCGGTGCGTGGGTGTTTCGGCGGCGGATGCTGCCGCGCTCCTGGAGCGGGCGCTGCCTGGAGGGGAGCTTCGAATTGGCGGCGCGGCATCCCGTGCTGCCACGCCTGATTCCGCCTGGGGAGCTGCTGTTGGTGGCGGCGGATCCACCGTGCTATCCCGATGAAGACGGGATCTGGATCGCCGAAGCTCAGGCTCAGGCAGGCCAGCACCTGAGCTGGGAGGAGATCCGGCCCCGAGCCGTGCAGTCTCAACTCCAACTCACCAATCAGGTGCGCCTGCCCTGCAACTCCGAGCGGGCCGCCATCGAGTGGGCGGAGCGGCTCGATCGCATCACCCAGGCACGCGACCGCGCAGCCGCCGTGGAAGCGCAATGGCAAGAGTGGGCCAACCGAGCCCGAGTGCGGCGGGTGCGGCGTCGATGGCGGCGCGTGCACGCCGCGCTGGCCGCGCCACTTTGGTGGCTATTTGTCACGGGTTTTGGCCTACTGCCCCTCACCGTGTGGCGACTGGGATGGGAACATCCCTCCACCTGGCTGGCTGCCACGGCCCTGCTGGGAGGCTGCCTTTGGATGACCTGCACCTGGGCCAGCATCGATGTGCGGGTGCTGCGCCGTCGCCCATGGCCCGCCTGGGTGGAGCGGATTCAATGCCTGCTGTATCCGCCGCACGCGATGGCCGTGATTCATTCGGCGGGAAAAGAAATGACCCTCCATCTGCACCCTCTAGCCGTCGCTCGGGAGTTCCTCCCGCAGGAGGAGGCGCGCCGCGTCACCGCTCCGATCTGGCGGCGTTGGCGCTACCCTGGGAAGGGAGATTCCCTGGAGCCGATGCATCGGGCCTTGCGTCACCGCCTGGATGCCCTGGTCATTGCGCTGGGTTGGGATTTGCAGGAGCTTCAAGTTTCCGCCCCCGAGGCCGGTACGGTCTGCCAGTGCCCGCGCTGTGGGACCGCCTATCAAATGCCACGTGCCGACTGCGCCGATTGCCGAGGCGTGGCCACCGTGCCGATCTCCTGAGCTGAGGTCCTCGGTGGCAAGGTTTCTCCCCGGGCTGCGTTGTGAAGGGCATGCGTATTTTGGCAGCACTCCTGCTTCTCGTAGCCTGCGCCTCAGCAGCCCCACGACAGCCCAACATCATCGTGATTCTGGTCGATGACATGGGCTTCTCCGACATCGGCTGTTATGGCGGAGAAATACCGACCCCTCATCTCGACGCCTTGGCGCGAGACGGTGTGGCTTTCACCCAATTTTACAACACGGGCCGCTGCTGCCCCACTCGCGCCTCGCTTTTAACCGGCCTTTACTCACACCAAACCGGCATCGGTTGGATGACGGCCGATCAGGGAGCGCCCGGCTACCGAGGCCATCTCAATGACCAGTGCGTGACGATGGCGGAGGTGCTCGGCGCGGCGGGTTATTTCACGGCGATGACCGGCAAATGGCACGTCGGATTCGAACACGGCGTCACCCCGTGGAATCGCGGCTTTCAGCGCAGCCTCAACATGCCGGCCGGGGGCCTGCATTTCTCCGATCAAGGTGGAGCCAAAGCCAAAGCTGGCGTTTATCTCAACGGCCAAGAGATTTCAAAGCAGGATCCCCGGCTGCAACCCCCGTGGTATGGCTGCGACCTGTGGACGCGCCAAGGTGTCGCCTTTCTCGATGAAGCCCGCGCCACTGGAAAACCCTTCTTTCTCTACCTCGCTCACGCCGCACCGCATTTCCCCTGCATGGCCCCGGAGGCCACCATCGCCAAATATCGGGGCAAGTACCTGAAGGGATGGGATCAGCTCCGGGAGGAACGTCACCAACGCCAGATCGCGCTCGGCTTGGTGGATCCCGAATGGCCATTGACACCGCGACCTTCAGAAATTCCCGCCTGGGACTCTCTGAGCGCCGATCAGCAGCGACGTTATGACGACATGATGGCCATCTACGCCGCCATGATCGATGAGATCGACCAAAGCGTGGGCCGTCTCGTCGCCGCGTTGAAAGAGCGGAAAGTGCTTGATGACACCTTGATCCTGTTTCTCTCCGACAATGGAGGCAATGCAGAATCCGGCATCGCTGGCAAATACGAAGGCACCCATCCCGGTGGGCCGGACTCCAACGTCTTCATCGGCCAGTGCTGGGCGCATCTGAGCAACACTCCCTTCCGCAAGTACAAGCACTACAATCATGAAGGCGGCATCGCCACACCTCTCATCGCGCATTGGCCTGCTCGCATTGCCAACGCCACACCAGAGATCGATTGGCAACGCAACCCCGCGCATCTCATCGATCTGATGCCCACCGTGGCAGATGCCGCCCAAGCCGAATATCCTACCAAACACGCCGGAAAAGCCATCCTGCCCATGGAAGGCCAAAGCCTGCTGCCTCTGATGACCGAAAAAAACATCCAGCCAGAGCGCACACTTTATTGGGAGCATGAAGGCAACGCCGCCATCCGAGTCGGTGACTGGAAACTCGTCCGCCAAGGCCGCACCGGAGCCTGGGAGCTGCACAACCTCCAACAAGACCGCACCGAGCAGCGGGACCTCGCCGCGCAGATGCCCGAAAAAACCGCCGCCCTCTCCACCCAATGGAAAGTCTGGGCTCAGCGTGTTCACGCCCTTCCCTACCCCGAAAGCAAAAAACGCGGCAAAGGCAAAAAAGGAAAGGCGAAATCCGCCAAAAACTAACATCCGCCGACCATCGCTCTCATGAAAACGCTGCTCCTCCTGCTCGTCACTCTCAGCCTCGCCCACGCGGCCGATCCGAGACCGAACTTTCTCCTCATCGTCGCCGATGACATGTGCTGGCGAGACATTGGCTGTCTCGGACATCCCGACGTCAAGACTCCACGCCTGGATCGCCTGCGCTCGGAAGGCATGTACCTCAACGGCATGTACTCCCCTGCCGCCACCTGCTCCCCTTTGCGGCACGCTCTCTACACCGGTCTGTATCCCATCCGCAGTGGAGCCTACCCCAATCACACCCACGTCGAAGACGGCACCCGCAGCCTCTTCACCTACCTCAATGACATGGGATACCGCACCGCCCTGCAAAACAAAGAGCACGTCGGCCCTCGCGCCTCCTTCCCCTATCGCCACATTCCCGGAGCGGATGATTTGACGCAGACCCGCGCCTTTGTCACCGAAAAGGCCGAGCAACCCTGGCTGCTCGTGTTTGCCTCCAACGATCCCCACAGCCCCTGGACACGTGGCCCACAGGATCTCTACGTTCCCAGCGAACTCACCCTCCCTCCCCATCTGCATGACAATGCCGAAACTCGCGCCGCCCTGGCTGCCTACTACGCCGAAATCAGCCAGTTAGATTTTCAAGTGGGCGCGTTGCTCGACCTCCTGGATGAAACTCAGCAAGCTCAGAACACCCTCGTGCTCTTCGTCAGTGAGCAAGGCTGCTCCCTGCCCTTTGGCGGCAAGTGGTCCCTCTACGACACCGGCATCCACGCCGCCGCCTTCCTGCGCTGGCCGGGAAAAGTCGCGCCCGGTTCCGAATCCGACGCCCTGCTGCAATACGTCGATGTGACTCCCACCTTCCTCCAAATCGCCGGATCGGATCCAGACAAAATCGACACCGGCCGCCCCGATGCCTCCGGCCACACGGGCTTCGATGGCCAGAGCTTCTTGCCCATCCTCCTGGGGCAAAGCCGTCACCTCAGAGACTACGTCTTCTCCCAGCACACCACCGTTGGCGTCAATGGCTATCGTGATCCCTACCCCAGCCGCATGGCGCGCGATGAACGTTACAAACTCATCCTCAATCTAACACCGCAAAACACCTTTTGGATCGGCGGCATCCATGAAGACAGCGTGTTTGAATCCTGGCAGCGAGACGCCCAATCCAATCCGCAACTGGCTCAACGCGTGGATTGGCTGATGCATCGCCCCGAAATCGAAATCTACGACTTGGAAACCGATCCTCTTGAACTCACCAATCTCGCCGGCAAACCCGAAGTGCAGGCCGTGGAAGAACGCCTGCGCAGTCAGCTCGACGCCTGGATGAAGCAGCAAGGCGACCAAGGACTGCCCACCGAACTCGACGCACCTCAGCATCAGAGCGGAGCCCGCGCCGCCAATGCCGGGCGGAAAGGCAAGGGCAAAGCGAAAGCCAAGAGCAAAGCCAAAGCACGCCCTAAGTCTTGAAATTGCCGGACCTGCCGCCGACTCATCCCACCATGCCGATCTCCTCTTCCTCCAGATAGCAGGAGGGATCTGGAGCCCACAGATCTCCCGTCATCTGCAAAGCCCGCACGCGGAACCCGCCGCCACACACCTTGAGGAAGCGGCAGTCCTTGCAGCGGCCCTTCAGATGCGCCGTCCGATCTCGCAGCGCAGCCAGCGTCTCATTGTCGCGATTGGTCCAGATCTCGCTGAACTTGCGCTCTTTGACGTTGCCCAACGTCATGTCATGCCAGAATTGATCGGGATGCACATTGCCCTGCGTGTCAATGTTGCTGATGCCTGTGCCAGAGCTGTTGGCCGCACCGCCATTCCAATTCAGCAGCTCCCAGGCCCGCGCTGCGCGCTCGGGATTCTCCCGCAACAGACGCAGGTAGAGATAAGGGCCATCCACCGGCTGATCCACCGTCAACACCTCACGCGGTGTCCCTCGTGCCACCCAGTCTGCGGTTCGATCCAGGATCTTATCGATTGCCCGCCGGGTCTCCTCATGCGGCACCTCATGCAGCTCGGAGCCTCGCCCACTATAGACCAGATGATAGAAGCAAACCCGATCGATTTCCTCCCGTTCGATGAAGTCGAGAATGTTATCCAGGTCCTCAATGTTATGCCGCGCTAAAGTGAGGCGAAGTCCCACTTTTTGATCCACCGCCTTGCAGTGACGAAACGCCGCGACGGCTTTCTCAAAGGCACCTTGCCGTCCCCGAAAGTGATCATGCGTGTCGCCCATGCCGTCCAGAGAAATGCCGACGTATGAGAAACCAATTTCTTTGATCCGCCGCGCCCAATCTGCATCGATCAACGTGCCATTGGTGGAAAGCGTGAGACGCAGTCCCTTGCTCGCCGCATACTCCGCCAGATCAAAAAAGTGCGGGTGAATGGTCGGCTCACCGCCTGACAGCAGCACCGCAGGCACTCCAAAGTCCGCCAGATCATCCACCACCGTTTGGCATTGTTCCCAGCTCAGTTCCCCGGGATAAAATTTGGAATCCGAATCCTGATAGCAGTGCAGGCACTTGAGATTGCAACGGCGGGTAATGTTCCACACCACGATGGGGCGGCGCTCTTTTGCCGCCTTGGGCGCACCGTGTCCGCGACCGTAGCGCAGGTGATCCATCGGCTGCGCCACATCACAGTAGAGTCGGGTTAGATTGATCATGATGCATGGAATACTCCGCTCCCGACCGTGGGCTCACCGCGATTCTTGCGCACCACTCCGCCGATGCTGCTCAGCTTCCGACTCGGATGGGGCTACAGATTGAGAGCCACAGAGCT
>JAGRPD010000428.1:5961-11677 GCA_020439875.1 Verrucomicrobiales bacterium | reverse complement strand
GGCGCGAGTCTCCGGGGTGTTTTTTTCTGCGTTCATCTCGCAGCCGGATCGAAAGCGGTGGTTGCAAAGCGCGGCGCATGGGAGATGATCTAGGTTCCCCAAGTTCTTGGCATATGGTCGCGGCTGGGGCCGGTCTCGCCCGGAAATTGTCATGTCGGATCTCACCCTCTTCAGGCACTACCAGATCGTCCAGGATGCGGACGGTCACAACGTGGAGCTGGCGCGTACGGCGGAGCAGGTGACGGTGTTGGCGTTTGATACGATCCGGCTGGAGTACGCGCATTTGCATGTCCTGCTGCAGCCGCTGACGGCGCGGGGGATTTTTGAAGATACCTGCCGCCGCCTGCGCAGCCACGGCCACCCCTTGCTGGCGCGGTTGGTGGATTTTGGAGAGGATGAGGGCAATCCGTTCTACATCACCGGCAGCGTCGATGGGGAGACTTTGAGGACCTATCTGGATCGCCAGCGGGAGCTGCCTTGTTGGCTGGCGGTGATGGTGGCCAATCGTGCTTTGGAAGCTGCTGCGGCGGTGTGTGAGCGGGGAGACTACCTGACGGCGGTGCCGCTGGAGAGTCTGCGGGTGGTGCAGGTGAGTCCGCGCGCGGTGGTGGTGGCGGCCAGTGATTATCGCCTGACGCCGGGAGAGGCGCGCAGCGCGGCGAAGAGCCGGGCTCTGCGGTCGAACTTTGACAAGCATGGACGCTTTTTGCGGGCCTTCTTGGTGGAGCAATGCGGGGAGGGACCGACGCTGCCGGATCAGACCGTGACAGCGGCCGATTTCACAGAGCTTTTGGCAGCCTGTCTGGCTGCGGCCGATCCTGCCGCAGTGTCCCAGATGATGGAGCTGCGCAATAGCCTGATGAAACTGGCACCGCAGGAGCTGGTGGGGGAAATCCCTGCTGCTCAAAAGCCGCGCGCACTGCTGGCTCCTCTGCTGGCCTCTTATCAGGAGGTGGCGCGGGCCGTAGTGAATCAGGTTCGCATCCAAAGCCAGCGACTGGACATGACGCAGCCCTACAGCATGCGGGGCACGTTGACCAAGGCAGGACGCACCATCCTGGTGGAGCAGGTGCCGCCGCGTCGCGCGGGAGGAGAGCGGGTGCTAGAGGCGGACCGGCAGATTTTTCGGCTGGGGAAAAAGCGGGAATACGCGGGCTTGGTGACGCTGGCCTTGGTGCAAGAGGCGGAGGAGATCACCTGTGTCGGTGAGGAGGTGGTCGAGGGGATCAGTCTCGCGGAGCTGCTGCGGGAGCGAGGATCGCTGGAGGTGCAGGAGGCTTACCTGGTGCTGGCAGGTCTGGATGCGGCGCTGGCTCAGGTGGATGAGGCACGGTTGCCGACGCACAAGCTTCGTCTGGAGGATGTTTTTTTGCTGATTGGTGGATCTCGGGAAGATCCGCGCAGCGCCAAGCTGCTGCAGTCCAAGCTCAATGATTGGCCAGCCTTTTCGGTGGTGGTGAGAGCGCATCCCTGCCTGGCAGGCATGGTGGGACGCGGCACGGATCCGGGGCTGCTGCTGCCGCCGGGACCGACCACTTCTGCCGAAGTGACGACGCTGTGGCATGGTGGTTGGTTGGCGGCGATGGGGCGGTTTGTCCTCGGGCTGGAGCGTTCCGTCGGAGCTGAAAACTCCCTCGCCGGTGCTGCGGCACCCCAAGGTCGGGAGCAGGAGACGGTGGAACGCCTGCTGGAAGATGAGCTGGAGAAATGCCTCGATGGCAAGCCGAGTCCGCGCTCGGCGTTTTTGAGTCGGTTTGCCCGCATCGTGCATCATTACGATCTGGTGAAGCCGATCCCTGGGGTGACGGAGATCCCGCCTGCTCCTGCGTCGGAAGGGAAAAAGAGGCGACGAGAGGTGCCCGCCGCGCCGCCCCCGCGTCCAGCCCCACGGGAAGAGGAGCCGAGCCCGCCGCCCGCTGCCTTCCAGTTGGGCAGTTTGTCTCTGCCGAGTGCGAAGGATTCGGAGAAGGATCGTCCCAGTGTGGGTTTTGCGGAGATTTTGTTTCAGAGCGGTGGCGAGTCGGATGCGCCGGAAGCTCCCGACTGGGCAGGGACAGCAGGCCTGGGAGAGCGAGGTGGGCCACGAGGCATCGAGGACGAGGGAGATCGGGTGCCTCTGGCTCTAAAGCTGGCCGTCTTTCTGCTGGGATCACTCGTGGTGGGGGGGATGCTCGCGCATTTTTCCGGTCAGGCTCTGTGGCAAAAGGGCCGTGCGGTACCGAAGGTGCCTCCAGGGCAGGAGGCTCCAGCCTCGCTCGAGATGTCTGGCTCGGCTCCGACTCAAGAGACTGCGGGGACTCAGGATTCCGCTGCTGACGCCGTCCGGATGTTGGAGCCCAAAGCCGGCTCGCGTCCTGCTCCGACTCCGTCGCCAACGGTTGGGGGAGATTTGCTGCGCCCAGCTCCGCCTCCGAGTCTGAGGAGCAAGCTGGAACAGTGAAAGCTGACGCCTGATTTTTGAGAGGTCTTGCCCCCCAAAGGGTCCGGCGGGACCCAACCAAATCCCGCCGGACCGTTAGGGTGATCCAGAGAATAGCCCAACCATGAAGTAATCTCTGGATCTGTCATTGATGTTGTGGTTGCCTTTCGGGAATCATGCCCCTAGAGACGGGAAGAGAACTTGCGCTCCCAACCAAGTGAGAGGAGAAGCAGGCAGCGGGCCAAGTGGGGGCACGAACCCCGAGAATTTTTGAAAAAAGCGCGGTTCGTTGCATCCTACCCTCCCTTCACTCTTGCAAGCGCGGCGGAGCGTTTCACTGTCACCCTTCCCTTTGCATGAGAGATTTTGCTTTGTTCAGACTGCCAGACGGCTCCGCTTGGATCGGAGAAGGGCCGTTCGAGGCGTGCGAGCAGGCACCGACAGACGGGGCGGCTTTTTATTGGAATGACTTCGAGCTGAGTGAAAAACGCCCCTGGCGGTGTCCAGCCCGTTTGATTCAACTGAGAGGAGATGAAGTGGCTGCGGTCACGGGGGCTCTGGACCTGCCGAGGCCTCGCGTGTGCTGGACCCAGCCGGAGACGGAGTGGGTTAAAATGGGGTTTCGTCGAATTCGCCGAGATGTGCGGGCGGGTCGCTTGGGCAAAATGGTGCCTGTGGCCACGGCGAGTGGACAGCTGTTGGAGGGGGCTTGGCAGCGGTTGGTGGAGCCCGTGCTTGCTGCTCCGGAGGGATTTTGGTGCTACGGGCGGGTGCAAGATGAAGCGGGCTTTTTGGGGGCGACGCCCGAGTTGCTGTTTCGATCAGATGGCGGTGAGGTAACGACGATGGCTCTGGCTGGAACCGCGAAGCCAGGGCATGACGTGGAGTTTTTGGAGGATCTGAAAGAGATCGAGGAGCATGAGCTGGTGGTGGCGTATTTGATGGAGCGGCTAGAGCAGCTAGGGCAGGTGGAAAAATCCGCCCGTGGCACGCTCGCAGCCGGTGGATTGACGCATTTTCAGACCCATGTGCGGCTTAGCATGGATTATCCGGCAGATCCGACCTCGCTCGTGCCCTGGCTGCATCCCACGCCAGCCGTGGGTTGTCTCCCGCGCACGGAGGAATGGCTGGCGGTTTTGCGTGAGTATCGGGCTCGTTTGCGGGCACCGGGCTTTTTTGGAGCACCCTTCGGCTTTATCCAAGGTGGGATTTGCCACATGGTGGTCGCCATACGAGGGCTGGGTTGGCAGGGGGCGGAGGGGATGCTGCCTTCAGGTTGTGGCATTGTCGGTGGCAGCGCCTTTGACCACGAATGGCGGGAGCTGCAAATCAAACGCCAAGCGGTGCTGGAAATGTTGAATCTGGACGGTGGTGCCTGAGCGGTGGAGCGGAGGCTGAGGGATCCTTCATGACGCAAGAGCAACTCATCCGGCAAACTCTCACTTGGCTGCAAGCAGCTGGAGTGGCGGAAGCCTGTGTGGCGGCGGGGGCTCGGAACGCACCGCTGGTGGCGGCATTGGCGGACTCTCCCGGATTGCGAATCTGGCCTTGCTTTGAGGAGCGTAGCGCGGGATTTTTTGCGCTGGGTCGAATCCGGGCCTCGGGTCGCCCGGTGGCGGTGGTGACGACTTCGGGAACGGCTGCGGCGGAGTTGCTTCCAGCGGTGATCGAGGCTTTTTACCAAGGTCTGGCCTTGGTGGTGATCACGGCCGACAGGCCTCGCGAATGCCGCGGCACGGGTGCTCCTCAAGCCATCGAACAAGTGGGTCTCTTCGGCCCCTACACGGAGGGAGCCTGGGATTGGGCAGCGGAAGACGACCCGCTGGTGCGAGATGACGTTGTGGGGAGCGGTCCGCAGGGGCCGTGGCATCTCAATCTCTGTTTGAGGGAGCCGCTCAATCCCGTGCCGGGTAT
Organism: Verrucomicrobiales bacterium; assembly: GCA_020439875.1. Lineage (GTDB taxonomy): Bacteria > Verrucomicrobiota > Verrucomicrobiia > Verrucomicrobiales > Verrucomicrobiaceae > JAGRPD01. The sequence continues at coordinate 7,344 of JAGRPD010000428.1, read as the reverse complement.
GCTCTGGCGGCCTGTATCATTGCCCGCTGCTGCCTCGGAGTTCGCAGTTGCGGAAGATCTGGCGCAATTTTTGGATCCGACGTTGCCGACGCTGGTGCTGGCCGGCGGTCTGACGCGGGCGCAAGGAGCCCAAGCTGCGGAGTGGATGGCTCGCGCGGGTCTGCCTTGCGTTGCGGAGTGTACGGCCAACTTGGGTGGAGGAAAAGTGGCCCTCGTACGCGGCGGGGAATGGGCTCTGAAAAACTTGAAACCCCAGCAGGTGATTCGGCTTGGGGGGGTGCCGGGTTGGCGGTGGTGGAGAGACTTGGACGAAAGAGCCGAGGTGCGAGTGGCGCATGTGTCGGCGCTGCCGTTTTCTGGCATGGCTCGCCGGACCAATCAGAGGGTTTTTGATTGGAGCGCGCTGCGGCAGGAGTTGCCGCGTTTGGTCCCTGTGGAGGGCGGAGATGCGTTCCTTGAGCGAGCGCTGCGGTTAGAGCAATTGCTGGAGGCGTTTCCGCGATCAGAACCGGCCTGGGCACGAGCCGTGGCGCGGCAGGCTGCGGCGGACGATCCGAGTGACGGATTGCTGTTCGCTGGCAATAGTCTGCCAATCCGCGAGCTGAGTTTGGTGGGTGTTCCTGAAACCTTGGAAGTGCTGGCCAATCGCGGAGCCAACGGCATTGATGGCTTGGTTTCCACCTTTCTTGGTGCGGCGGCGCAGCGTCTCGCTGCCTGGATGCTGGTGGGTGACCTCAGCGCGTTGTACGATCTGGCAGGATTGTTTTCGCTGCGCCATTTGACGCCTGGTCGCCGCCGGATAGCCGTGATGAACAACGGAGGAGGCCGGATTTTTTCGCGCGTGGCTTCTTTGCGAGCCCTGCCTCAAGAGACTCGCGAATTGGTGGAGAATCGCCATCAGACTTCCTTTGAAGGCTGGGCGAAGATGGCAGGCATCGCCTATCTTCGATGGGAAGATCCCGCTCAATGGGTGGCACTTCCCGGTGCCGACTGCGTGATCGAGATTGTCCCAGATGAAGATCAGACGGAGGCCTTTTGGGCGGCTTGGGACGTTGATTGAAAGGGTCGTCCTGCAAGCGCGAAGAAACCATTTGGAACCTGATTTCCTGCCAGTAATATCTCGGCATCATGCATGACCCGCGCGTAGATCAACTGGCCCGCCAACTGGTTCAATTTTCCACTCAAGTGAAGCGTGGAAACAAAGTGTGGATCGACTGTTTTGACGTGCCGAATTATGTTCCCGTCGCCTTGATTCGCGCCGTGGTGGAAGCCAAAGGCATCCCCGTGGTGAAGCTTCACGATTCGGTCGTCTCTCGCGAACTCATGCTGCATGCCTCCGAGGAGCAGTACGACATCCTGGGGAAAAACAATTTGGAGCTGATG
>JAGRPD010000428.1:0-5901 GCA_020439875.1 Verrucomicrobiales bacterium | reverse complement strand
CCCGCCGAGCGGATGAAAATGGTGATGTCCAAGATGCGCCCCTTCATGAACGAGCGGGTGAATAACACGCGCTGGTGTGTGTTGCGTTGGCCCACCGCCTCCATGGCGCAGCAGGCGGGCATGAGCACCCCGGCGTTTGAGGATTTCTATTTTCGGGTTTGTCTGCTGGACTACGCCGCTCTTGAGCCTGCGATGAAAGCGCTGAAAAAGCGCATGGATAAGGCGAAGGAGGTACACATCAAAGGGCCGGGAACCGACTTGCGGTTTAGCCTCAAGGGACTCAAAGCCATCCCCTGCGGTGGGCGGCACAACATCCCCGATGGCGAAGTCTTCAGTGCGCCGGTGAAGGAGTCGGTCGAAGGGGTGATTAGCTACAACGCACCCACCATCTACCAAGGAATCGCCTTTGACTCAGTGCGTTTCGAGTTTGAAGGGGGCAAGATTGTGAAGGCTACCGCCAACAACACGGCGGCAGTGAACCGGATTTTGGATTCCGACGAAGGGGCGCGTTACATTGGCGAGTTCGCCATTGGATTTAACCGCGAAATCCGCGAGCCAATGCGGGACATTCTTTTCGATGAAAAGATCGCCGGTTCGTTCCACTTCACACCGGGCCAAGCCTACGAAGGCATTGCGGACAACGGCAATCGTTCACAAGTCCACTGGGATCTCGTCTGCATCCAACGCCCCGACTACGGTGGTGGCGAGATCTGGTTTGATGGAGAGCTGATTCGCAAGAACGGTAAGTTCACCGACCCAGCGCTGAAGCCGCTCAACTGAGGCGCGGGCGGTAAAGCCGCTGGAAGGGGAAATCGGCTTTGGAGTGCCGAAAAACTCCAATGGGCGGGATAGAGAATACTGTCCCTGCGCCTTCCATGCCTGATGAGCCACAACTCGAATGAAAAGCAAAACGGGCGAGAGGTCTCTCAACCTCCCGCCCGTTCAAAGGCGCTCAATTTCTCTGCCGAGATTAGAAGAATCGGCGACTGCCGGAAACCTTCACTTTGACGATATCTGCGTCGGTGTAGGTGGGGCCAACACCACCTCCAGCGGCCACACGAGCTGCCAACGAATCCAGGGCATTGTCGATCGCAACTTGAGAGCTGGTGAAATCAACGGGTGCGTTATTTGCCTGTCGCAGCTGGGCTGTGGAAGAGATGATTGCGTTGATAAGACCTTGATACGCTTGGTAAGAGAGATTGACCACGGACGCATTGCCTGTGGGTGACAGCACAGCAATCTCGCCTTTTCCATTGAATCGGAGAGTAGGACTGGTTCGAGTAATTTTGCCTTCCCAACCCATGTTTAGAATGAATCCCGTATTGTTCTGAACGAGAACGGAACTGTTGCTGAGCGAATTTTGCTGACCCGAGTTTGACGTGCCTGTTTGCTGCGTGAAAGAGGCGCTGTCACTGGTTGCATTGCATGTGCCAGTGATTGTACGAGCTTCCAAATCAGGGTAACCCATGCATGCACCTACGTAGGTCACCCCTTTGTAGTAAAACACAGAGCGATTGCCGCTGCGCGTTGCATCGAAAGAGTTGTCAGTGTAGAGGGAGCCACGATCAAAGAAGGCAGCACCGGAACTCGAGGTGCCCGAGTTGGCCGATAAGCCTCCAAATAGCTGGGAATCGGGAGTGAAGACTCCGTAACCGTTGCCGTTCTTGAACGAAAAGGTCATGGCGTAGAAACCACCCCGCTCGGAGAGCATGAGGCCAGGATCTCCGTTGTCGAACGGCCCACCCGTAATGGCCAGAACGGGGCTGGTCCCGAGGAGCAGCATTCCTGTGAGTGTAGAAAAGATTCGCATCGCGTGCAAAATAGCGGTCTAGAACTTGCTTTGGCAAGATTTTTTTCCTTCATTTGAACGCTTGCTCACCGACTACCACACCCACACCCCGCTCTGCCGTCATGCGCAGGGTGCACCTGAACAGTACGCTCGTCGCGCGAGAGATTTGGGACTCGCTGAGGTGGGGTTTGCGGACCACAATCCCATGCCTTCCGCCTTCGACGATTGGCGCATGGACCTTTCTGAGCTGCCTCGTTACGTGGATTGGGTGGCAGAGGCACGGGAGGTGGTGGCTCCCTTGCCGGTGCGGATCTCCCTGGAGTGCGACTTTTTGGAGGGACGCGAGGGCTGGTTGCATGAAACAGCTGAGCTGGTGGAATGGGACTATCTGATCGGCAGTGTCCACTATCTGACAGAGGACTGGGCGTTGGATGATCCTCGTCATTTGTCGCGCTGGACGGGTCAGGGGACGGTGGAGGAGATTTGGGCTCGCTACTGGAGCCTCTATGAAAAGTGCGTGAGGACGGGGTGCTTTGATTTCTGTGCCCACCCCGATTTGGCGAAGAAGTTTGGTTTCCGTCCCGCAGGGGATTTGCGGCCCTATTATGAGCCGGTCATTTCCGCTCTGGCGGGGACGGGGACGGCGGTGGAAATCAATACAGCGGGCCTGCACAAAGAAGTGAGGGAGATGTATCCGGCTCCGGATTTCCTCAGGATGGCGCGGGAGGCTGGGGTGGCGGTGGTGATCAATTCCGATGCCCACGCGCCTGAGGAAGTGGGCAGAGACTTTGCGGCGGCTCTGGAATTGGCGCGATCGGTGGGTTATCGGGAGACGTTGAGGTTTTGCAAGCGGCGGAGGGAAGTCGTTCCTTTGCCTGAAACATGGCCTCTGCCGCTATGATTTGGACTCTGCGCCGACGTTCCCTGGAGTTTCCTCGCCGCCCCTTGGTGATGGGGATCGTCAACATCAACGACGATTCCTTCTGCGGGGATGGCAGCGTGGATCCGAGGGTGGCGTTGCGTTTGGCGGCGGATCAGATCCTGGCGGGGGCCGAAATCATTGATCTCGGGGCGGAGAGCGCGCGAACCAACCGAGGGCCGATTTCTCCTCAGGAAGAGATCGATCGTCTTGCTCCGGTGATTGAAGCTTGGCCGACACTCTTGGCTGGCCTGGGGGCGTTTCCCGATGGTGAGCCGCTACTTTCGATCAATACTTGGCGGCCAGAGGTGATTCGCGCAATTTTGCCGATCGGCGGGGATTTGATCAATGATCTCAGTGCCCTGCCGACCTCAGAGAATGCATCTTTGTGTGCTGAATTTGGGGCCAGTCTGCTGATCATGCACAGTCAGGGAGAGCCGAAGGTGAGCCATCGCCATGTGGGCTACGCGGATGTTTGGGAGGAGTTGGAGAGTTTTTTTGAAAACCGCCTGCGCATGGCTCGTGAGGCCGGACTGCGGGAGGAGGCGATCCTTTTGGATCCAGGCATCGATTTTGCGAAACAGCGGGCGGACAATTTGCGGATCTATCGCGATCTGGAGAGGCTGCATCGACTGGGCCGTCCGATTCTGCTTCCGGTTTCTCGGAAGACGGTGATTGGAGAGGTGCTGGGTCTGGAGGATCCGCTGGAGCGGGATGTGGGGACGGTGGCCTGCATCGCTGCGGGCATGCGCCGGGGAGCCCACATTTTCCGTGTTCATCGAGTGGCGGCAGCCGTGCAGGCGGTGCGGATGTTGTACCCGCTTACTTCTTGAAAAACTCGGCCAGTGACTGGATGCCGCTGGAGTCGGCGGGCTTCATGGCGGCTGCGATGACCTGCTGCTGGAGATGGCTCAGGTGGCGGATGCCCGCTTCACCGAGCTGCAGCATGGTTTCGAGCTGAGGTCGGCTGAAGGTGGCTTCTTCTCCGCTGCTCTGGATTTCAATGAATTGGCCTGAGGCGGTCATCACGAGGTTGCAGTCCACTTCAGCGGCGGCGTCTTCTTCATAGCAGAGATCGAGCAGGCCGCTGCCTTTGACGATGCCCACGCTGACGGCGGCGACGTTCTCACGCAGAGGCTGCTGAGTGAGCTTGCCGGCTTCGAGGAGGCGATTGCAGGCGACGGCAGCAGCGATGCCTGCTCCGGTGATGGAAGCGGTGCGGGTGCCGCCGTCGGCTTGCAGTACATCGCAGTCGATCCAGAGGGTGCGTGGGCCGAGTTTTTTGAGGTCCACCACGGCCCTCAGGCTGCGTCCGATGAGGCGCTGGATTTCGGTGCTGCGTCCGTCCACTTTGCCGCGGCTGCTGTCGCGGTCTTTGCGGCTGTGGGTGGAGTAGGGCAGCATCGAGTACTCCGCAGTGAGCCAGCCGCCCGACACGCCTTGGAATTTCATCCAGCGTGGCACTTCTTCCTGAATGGTCGCGGCACAAATGACGCGGGTTTGGCCAAAGCTGGCGAGCACGGAGGCCGTGGCGTGTGGGGCGACGTCCAAAACGAATTCCACGGGGCGCATCTCATCGGCTTGTCTTCCATCGGGGCGTGTCATGCCACGTCCATAGCATGCTTGGAGCGTCTGCCAAGGGGGAGGATACAAATCTCGCGTTCGAGGAAAAGCGAAATGGAAGTTATCGCTGAACGCGATTGTATGAGCTTGCTTGGTGAAAAGGAGAATGGCAAAAAAGGGGCATGCATCCTGCCTCCCATCCGCCGACTGCCTCTCGCCGTGCATTTTTGACCAGTCTGACTGCTGCTGCGGCGGGGCCGCTGCTGGCTCGCGATTGGACGGGGCAGGTGCCGGAGCGGTATCCGGATCCAGATGTGATTGCGATTGAGCCGGAGTTCTCGAAATACATTCAGGGCAATTCGCCGATTCGTCGCCTGCACACCGGCATGCTGTGGGCGGAAGGGCCAGCGTGGAATGGCTCGGGCAATTACCTGGTGTGGAGCGACATCCCGAACAACACGCAGATGCGCTACCTGCCGGAGGACGGGCACGTCAGCGTGATGCGGAACAACTCGGGCAACAGCAACGGAAACACCTTCGATTGGCAGGGGCGGCAGATTTCCTGCGAGCACGCGAATCGCCGGGTGGTGCGCTATGAACTGAACGGTGAGGTGACGGTGCTGGCGGACCATTTCGAGGGCAAACCCTTCAATGCGCCGAACGATGCGGTGGTGCATCCAGACGGCGGCATTTGGTTCACCGATCCGGGTTACGGCAGCATGGGCGATTACGAGGGGAATCGCGGTCCGTTGGAATTGAAGGAGGCAGTGTATCGGATCTCGCCGGACGGTTCGGGGATCACGAAAGTGACGGAGGATTTGGAAAAGCCGAACGGGCTGTGTTTTTCACCCGACTACAAAAAGCTGTATGTGGTGGATACGGGGGCTCCGAAAGATATTCGGGTATATGAAGTCAAAGATGACAGTTCGCTCGCGAAAGGGATGCAATTTGCTGTCGTCGGGAAACTCGGACAAACCCGCCGAGGGGGTAGTCCTTCTGCTGAAGATGTAGAAAAATTCAGATCACTTTCGCCGGAGCAACAAGAACGCTTTCGCACTGTCATGGCTGAAAAACGCGAGGAGCTGATGAATGCCACACCGGCAGAGAGGTCCGAGTTTATTCGGCGAGAATTCAATCGAATTGCAAATCAGAGCGGCGATGACAGTCGCCCTTCTGACGAGAGCAGCGATTTGCCAGAGCCCCGAGTTGAAATGAAGGGAGGCTCCGACGGCGTGCGCTGCGATGAGGATGGCAATGTGTGGGCGAGCGCGGGCTGGGTGGGCGACGGCTATGACGGCGTTCACATTTTTAATCCCGAGGGCAAACTCATCGGCCAGATCAAGCTGCCGGAGACGGGCAGCAACCTGTGCTTCGGCGGACCGAAGAGGAACCGGCTGTTCATCACGGCGAGCCAGAGTCTTTACTCAGTGTGGGTGAATACGCGCGGGGCGCATTTTTGCTGAGCAGATCAATCTTGCACCACGGTGATGCGGGCGGTTTGCTCCTGCCCGGCTCGGGTGACGCGCAGCTGGTGAGTGCCGATTTGGAGTTGGGCGCTCCAACGGCCCGTCGCGTCTTGGGAGATTGGCAAGGTGTCGCATTCCCAGATGCCTTCTCCGGCGGTGAGCTG
>JAGRPD010000427.1 GCA_020439875.1 Verrucomicrobiales bacterium | reverse complement strand
CATCGCCTGGCTGCTCAATCCCGACGCCTTCGTCATCGGTGGCGGCGTCGCCCAGGCCGGAGATCTCATTTTCCGCCCCCTCAATCAGCGCGTCCACGCCATGCTCTCCACCGTCGTCTGGGAGCGGCTGCAGATCCTCCCCGCACGCTTTTCCAACGAAGCCGGCATCATCGGCAACGCCGCCCTCTCCGCCGACGCCCTCGCGGACGCCTGACCCATCAGCCACCTCACCACCCTCAGCGGTTGCTTCCCACCCAGCCCCGCGCCATGAGTGCCCTCGCACCTCATGGCCAAACTCCGCATCCGCAACGCTGGCAAATACCTCGCCCTCCTGATCAAAGGCCTGGGAGCCACCCTCCGGCTGAGTTTGGATGATCGAGCAGGCGGCCTGCGCCCTGACTTTCCTGCTGCCATCTGGTTGTTTTGGCACAACCGCATCTTCGGCATGCCTCTAACCTACCGTCGCTGGTTTCCCGGCGTGCCCTGCACCATCCTCACCAGCCCCAGCGGAGACGGTCAGATCATCGCCGACGCCTGCGCCGCCTTCGGCCTGGATGCCGCTCGCGGCTCCAGCTCCAAACCCCGAGAAGCCGTGCGCGCCCTCCGCCTCATGGAGGAACGCCTGCGCGCAGGCTCCCACATCGCCATCACCCCCGATGGCCCCCGCGGCCCCCGTTATCACCTCCACCCCGGTGCCATCAAACTCGCCCAACTCACCGGCGCACCGATCGTCCCCATCCAGCTCGACTGTAGCCACCGCTTCACCTTTCCCACCTGGGATCGCTTCCAGCTCCCCCTCCCCTTCAGCAGCATTCGCGTCACTTTTCATCCTCCCCTCACCATCCCCAAAGACCTGAGCGAAGACGAATTCGAAGCTCAACGCCAGCGCGTGGAAAAGGTTCTCCTCGCAGGCTGCGAGGATCTGCCCACTGTTTGATTTTATGCAATTGATCCGCGGAAAAGAAGTCGCCGAAACCGTCCTGGCCGAGTGCAGGGAAGAAATCGCTCACCTCAAGGCACGAGGCATCACCCCCGGCCTCGCCGTCGTCCTCGTCGGCGATGACCCCGCCTCCCGCGCCTACGTCCGCTCCAAAGATCGCAAATGCCAAGAACTCGGCCTTTACAGCGTGCGTCATGAATTGAGCGCTGAAACCACTCAGGACGAACTGCTCGCACTGGTCCGCCAATTGAACGCCGATCCCGCCATTCACGGCATCCTCGTTCAAAGCCCACCGCCACCTCACATCGACGAAGCCGCCATCGTCCGCGCCATCGATCCCGCCAAGGACGTGGACGGCTTCCACCCCGTCAACGTCGCCAAACTCGCCTTGGAAGACCCCACTGGATTCGTCCCCTGCACCCCGCTCGGCTGCCAGCGCCTGCTGCAGGCTTCCGGCATCGAGACCCGCGGCGCTCATGCCGTCATCGTCGGTCGCAGCATGATCGTCGGCAAACCCATGGCCCTCCTGCTCATGGCCAAAGGCCCCGGCGGAGACGCCACCGTCACTGTCACCCACAGCCGCACCCAGAACCTGCCCGCCATCACCCGCCAGGCTGACATCCTCATCGCCGCCATCGGCCGCCCCCACTTCATCCGCGCCGAGCACATCAAACCCGGAGCTGTCGTCATCGACGTCGGCATCAACCGCATCGACGATCCCACTTCTGAAAAAGGCTACCGCATCGTCGGCGATGTCGCCTTCGACGAGGTCGCTCCTCTCTGCCGCGCCATCACCCCAGTGCCCGGCGGCGTCGGCCCCATGACCATCGCCCTCCTCATGAGCAACACCATCAAGGCCTGCCGCCAGCTTACCGCCACCACCTGATCCCTCCTCACTCCCCATGAATCTGGGCATCACCGGCATCACGGGCCTGATCGGTCGTCAGCTCGCCCGACTCGCCACCGAACAGGGGCATCACGTGTGGGGCTTCTCTCGCGGATCCGGAGCCGGCGTCTCCCACGCCACCCTCCTGCGTCAGCCCACCGCCGAACCCTGGAAACTGCCCGAAGCCGATTCACCGCTCGACACCCTCATCCACCTCGCCGGTGAGCCCGTTCTCGGCCTCTGGACCCCAAAAAAACGGCAACGCATTCGCGACAGTCGCGTGTCTTTCACTGAACAAGTGATCGACCATCTCTCCACCTGGAAACACCCCCCGCCCGCCTTTCTCTGCGGTTCAGCCGTCGGCTTTTACGGTGATCGTGGCGACGAAATCCTGCCCGAATCCGCTTCATCCGGCAGCGGCTTTCTCGCCGAAGTCTGCATCGCCTGGGAAACCGCCGCCGCCCGCGCCTCTCACGCTTGGGGAGCCCGCGTCGTGCAGCTGCGCACCGGACTCGTCCTCGCCCCGGAAGGCGGAGCCCTCCCCCTCATGCGCACCGCTTTTCGCCTCGGCCTCGGCGGCCGACTCGGCGATGGCCAGCAGTGGATGCCCTGGATCCATGTTCGCGATGAAGCCCGCCTCATTCTTCATGCGGCCACCCGGACCCACTTGAGTGGCCCTCTCAACCTCGCCGCCCCCGAGCCCGCCCGAAACATCGACTTCACCCGCCAGCTCGCCCGCACCGTTCACCGCCCCGCCCTGCTGCCCGCACCCGCCTTCCTCCTCAAAACGCTCGGCGGAGACATGGCGCAAGAAATGCTCCTCGCCAGCCAACGCATCCAACCTCATGGAGCACTCGAAAGCGGCTTCACCTTCGATTTTCCCAGCCTGCCAGAAGCACTGGGCCATCTCCTGAGCTAGAACCAACGGGCAACCCAATCCGGTCTCCCTTCACTCATCCCGCCGCTGCAAACAGCCGCGACGCTTCACCACATACAGCCCCTCCGCACACCCCGGCGCAGGAACCGCTCCCACCTTCCGCTTCCCGCCAAAATACCCCCGATTCGCCTCATACACCTCCTCCACAAACGCCTTCGATCCCAACACCA
>JAGRPD010000426.1 GCA_020439875.1 Verrucomicrobiales bacterium | reverse complement strand
GGCTTTGGCTTCCGCTGTGGATTCCTCGGCCTGCTGCACATGGAGATCGTCCAGGAGCGCCTGCGCCGGGAGTTCAACATGGACGTCATTTCCACCTATCCAAGCGTCATTTATGAGGTCCGCAAAACTGATGGCAGCGAGATGCTGGTGGACAATCCTTGCTTCCTGCCCGCCTCCAACGAGATCGATGAAATCCGCGAGCCCATGGTCCGCGTGTACATCATGATCCCGAACGAATACATCGGAGACATGATGAACCTCGTCATGGACAAACGCGGCATGGTGGACCACACCGAGACCCTGGACGAGCGCCGCGTGATGCTGCACTGCGAGCTGCCGCTCAACGAAATCCTGGTCGATTTCAACGACAAACTCAAGTCCCTCACCCGTGGCTATGGCAGCATGGACTACGAGCACGCAGGCTACAAACCCGCCGACCTCGTGAAGATGGACATGCTCATCGCCGGTGAACCCGTCGATGCCTTTTCCTGCATCGTGCACCGGGGCAAGGCCGCCTCCAGGGGCCGTCAACTCGCCGCCAAACTCAAAGAAGTCATTCCCCAGCAGCTTTTTGTCGTCGCCATCCAAGCCGCCATCGGTGGAAAAATCATCGCTCGCGAGTCCATCAGCGCGCTGCGCAAAGACGTGACGGCGAAGTGCTACGGCGGCGACATCACTCGGAAGCGCAAGCTCCTCGAAAAACAAAAGGAGGGCAAAAAGCGAATGAAAGCCGTGGGTCGTGTCAACATCCCGCAAGAAGCGTTCATTGAGGTTTTGAAAAGCTAGATTTCGTCCTCACTCTCCCCTCCGCTCATCCTCCTTTCCCCCATGCTCTTTTTCACCCCACGCTATCTCAAGCACGCCAAGCTCCTGCACAAGGGCGTGACTCGCTTCATCAACTACAAGCGGGACATCCTCCCGCCCGCGAAGCTGGATGAGATCCAAACCCTGCGTCGCAGCTTGGAAGACGCGATGAAAGCCCGCGATGCCTCTCGCATCGACACCCTCAACGAGCAACTCAACGAAGTCTGCCACAAAGCCCTGCCCTCCGCCAGCCGCTCCGATTTTGCCGAAAACATTGAGGTCTTCTTTGTGGCCATCGTCATCGCCCTCGGCATCCGCGCCTACATCGTCCAGCCATTCAAAATCCCCACCGGCTCCATGCAGCCAACCCTCAACGGCATCATCGTTACTGCCACGGAGGAAGATCCCCGCCCTGCCGCTCCGGTGCGCATGCTGCACTGGCTGGCAGGCAAAAGCTACGTCAACGTCATCGCCGATCGCGACGGCACCTTGAATTCTCAAAACCCGATTTCGGAGACCAATTTTCACTTCTCCCTCCGCCCCCTCTCCTTTGGCTTCCTCACGCCTTACACCGTCTTGAACTTTGACGATGGCGGAAAAATCTACATCAAGGGTCCGCAGAACAAAGTCATGTCCGAACTCGGCCTCGCAGAGAATCTCCGATTGCCCAAACAGGACAGCGGATATCGCACGGCCGACGAGCAACCGATCTACCAGTACAGCTTCGATTCCCACCGCGGCACACCGATTCAAAAGGGCCAAATCCTCGCACGCGGCATTGTTTCCTCAGGCGATCATGTCCTCGTCAACAAGTTCGCCTACCACTTCCGCCGCCCCCACCGTGGCGAAGTCTTCGTCTTCAACACCCGCAACATCAGCGGCATCCGTGTGCCGGAAGAGCAAGGCTCACAGCATTACATCAAACGCCTCGCGGGTGTCCCTGGAGACGATCTCGAAGTGCGCTCTCCCGATCTCTACATCGACGGTCAACGCGCCACCGAGCCTGGTTTCGTGCGCGTCATGTCCAAAAAGGATGGTTATCGCGGCTACTCCAACGTGGGTCGCACTCATGTCACTCTGGGAGCCAAGCAGTACTTCGCTTTGGGAGACAACAGCTACAGCTCCTCCGACAGTCGCTATTGGGGCACCGTACCGCAGCGCAATCTCGTTGGCCCGGGCCTCTTCTGTTATCTCCCCTTCACCAGCCATTGGGGATTGATTCGGTAATTTGATCTCTGCTCAATCGATCCGTTCGGTTCGAAGGGGCGTCGCGGATCGTTCACTCAGAGCAGGCAACCGCGTTTTAATCTCCCGAACCGCGCTCTCAATGTCCGGTGCGGTGAGCAATGCGGAGACGATGACGACGCGGCGCGCTCCGGCAGCCAGCACTTCATCCAAACGATCGGGCTGCACCCCGCCGATGCAAAACACCGGCAACTCCAGCTCCGCATTCACCTGCGCCACATCATTCAACCCGATGGAAGGTCGCCCAGGTTTGGTGCCCGTCACGTAGAGCGGTCCAAAGCCGATGTAGTCCACTCCCTCCGCCGCTGCGGCGCGGGCCTGAGCGAGCGAGTGCGTGCTGCGTCCGATCCAGCAATCCTCCCCCACAATCTGCCTCACCGACTGCAAATCGCCGTCATCTTGACCGATGTGCACGCCTTCGCTCCCCACCGCTGCCGCCACCCTCGGGAAGTCATTCACCACCAGCGGTACGCCCGCCGCCCGCGTTACGGACAGCACCCGACGAGCTAGGGACTCCACCTCTGCCTCGGCAAACCCTTTGGCCCGCAATTGCAGCACATCCACCCCTCCACGGCACAGCGCCTCCGTCACCTGCTCCACGTCCTCAGGCCGGACATATCCCAGGTCGGTGATGCCGTAAAGCCGGGCTGAATGCAGCTTGTCGAGAGCTTGCTTCACTCGCTCAGATCCGTCACCCGGATGTTGCGGAACCAGACGGGATCTTGGTGATCCTGCAGCAGGATGTGACCGTGACCCGGCGCAAAGCCTTCGTACTTTTGGTATTTGCTGGCCGCCAGACGCTGCTTCCAATCTTCCGACTGCGTGTCAATCTCCATCACCAGCTCGCCATTGAGCCAATGCTGAATTCCCCCCCCCTTGACGACGATGCGGCTCGTGTTCCATTCCCCGGCCTTGCGCACCGGTTTGTCAGCGTTGGGAGCCTTGATGTCATATAGAGCCGCCGTCTGGCGATTGCCGCCCTTTTTCGCATCCGAGTGCCGCTCGTCATCGATGAGTTGATATTCCAATCCCAGCATTTGACCCTTGATCGGAGTCACCCAGTATTTGACGCCGCTGTTGCCGCCCTCTCCCACCTTCCATTCCCAGTCGAGCTGGAAGTCGGAAAATTCAGCTTTGCTGATCAAATCCCCGGCTTTCTCGGCGCGATGCAAGGCCCCGTCTTCGATCACCCAACCCGGCGCAGGTGGCCCGCCATCCTTGCTGGAAAAAGCATCCAGCGAGCTGCCATCAAACAGCACCACGGCTTCAGCTGCCTCGGATTGACTCGCCAGCACGGTGAGTGCTAGCCCGATCTTTAACCACGTTCTTTGTTTCATCTGGGTCGATTGGAAAAAATAGAGATCATCCGCCTGCGGGTGTCAGTGGCACAACGTCCACCGCCTCGGCTTCCTTCCGCATTTGCGAGCGCACATCGTCTGGAACGGACTCGGGAGAAAGGGGCGGCAAGATGGGGTTCGGACCACCGGCCCAGGGTTGACTGACGGGGAGCGGAGGCGGGTTGGAGGGCAGTTGCAAAAATCCGCCCCCTCCACCACCGGAGCCGCCGCCGCTCGAACTCGCACCGCCATGCGCCAGCTCGGCGCGGCGGATCTGCTGGAGCAGCTCGTTTTCATTGCTCACGCGGTGCAGACCGATCACTCGCAGTCGCGTCCCCAGCATGTAAAACACCGTACGGTCATCCACCCCTTCCACCACGCTACCACCGCGTTGCAGCATCGATTTGCCACGGATGATCACCTCATCATCACCGACGTAGGCCTCCTGACAGAGAACCCGAGCGGGCTCGCGATACATCACCTCCAGGAAGACACGACCCTTGGCCCGAACTCGCTGCGGCGTGCCATCTGGATTGTGTCGCAGCACCTCGATCGCTTCCGCCGCGACACGGAAAAACGGCGGGATCTCGACCGAAGTGGGAGACATGGCTTGGGCCTCCGCCCAACTCATCGTCATCAAGTAACTCAGGGACGGCGTTCCATCCGCTGCCACGTCAGCCGCAGGTGCAGCGGCCTCTGCGGCACCGGCTGCGTCTGCGGCATCCTCCGCTACGGGACCAATGCCATCGCTGGCCGCGGGTTTGGCCCTCGGCGCGGTGCAGGCGGAGAAGGAAGCCAGCAGCAGCACCCCACCTGCGATCAAACGGAGCAGCTCTCGCCAAGACGTAAATCGAGGAAGGAAGCGAATCATGAAACAGTCAAATCGAGCCAAACGGGAGCAAAACGAAGGCTTCACGCTAAGCTCACCCGCCCCCTCCTGGCAAGAAGGATGTCCTTGTTTCGAAGCGATCCGCCCACCTTCTCCGCATAGCATGCGACAGACCATACAGACGACGCGCAATTTCACCCAACAAACCAAGGAATTTCTCCATCATCTTCTAATTTTTCACCCACACCTTTTCCTTATTTGTTTTTCCCGCAATATCCATAAGATCCTCATCAGATATTGAAATTTTCAACAAAAATTGCCCAAATATCTTAATTCCACTTAAAAAAGCTTGCGCATCTTGTGGTGTCATTGATTTTTTTACATCGCTCAAACTTTTTTGGTGTCATGAAGTTCATCCCATTACTCATCGGCATCTCTCTTGGATGCCAATCCGCCCTCGCCGCCGATCTCCATGTCAAAACCGACGGCAGCGATAGCAATAGCGGCTCCTCATGGACCGACGCTTTCCAAACCCTGCAAAAAGCCCTCTCCATCGCCGTCGCGGGTGACCACATCTGGATCGCCGAAGGCACCTACCACCCCGACGACGGCCCCGGCCAGACCGCCGACCAGCGCGCCTCCGTCTTCACCCTCACCGCCAACGTCGAAATCTACGGCGGCTTCCCCGCCGACGGCTCCGTCACCAACCTTCTCGACCGCGACCCCGCCGCCCACCCCGTCATCCTCTCCGGCGAAATCCAGCAGGACGCCGACCCCGTCAACAACGCCTACCACGTCATCCTCGCCGACGACGGCAACGACGCCTCCAACCGCACCATCCTCCTCGACGGCATCACCATCACCGGCGGCCATGCCGACCTCAACGATGCCAACAACAACCACCGCGGCGGCGGCATCCTCAGCCGTGAAGCCCTCACCTTGAGAAACGTCATCGTCACGGGCAATTACGCCCTCGGCTACGGCGGCGGAGCCTCCCTCTTCGTCGGCAATTGCATCCTCGACCAATGCCTCTTCAGCTCCAACGAATCCGCCGGTGGAGGCGGCGGTGGTGCCATCCGGCTCAACACCTCCGACCTCACCGCCGTTGATACCCACTTCACCCTCAACACCGCCTCCAATGCCACCGGCGACGGCGGCGCCATCCACTGCCCCTCCAACAGTTCGCTCACCCTCACCCGTTGCGAATTCACCGCCAACACCGCCCGCTACGGCGGCGGCATCTACAAAATCGGCTCCGGCACCCTCCTCAACTGCCTCTTCAGCGAAAACCAGGCCCAATTCGGTGGCGGCATCTACAACGGCTCCAACCTCAACCTCACCAACTGTGCCTTCCGCGCCAACACCGCCACCAGCGACGGCGGCGGCCTCTTCAACGCCCCCGGCGGCACCACCAACCTCACCAACTGCACCCTCCGCAGCAACCAAGCCGACGCAAACGGCGGTGGCTTTCGCCAAAACGGCGGCACCACCACCCTCACCAACACCATCCTCTGGGACAACACCGAAGCCGGCACCACCACCGCCCCAGGAGCCGGCATCTCCGTCAGCGGCACCAACCCCTTCTACACCTACTCCCTTATCCAAAACCAAAACCCTACCGGCACAGGCAACCTCGACGGCACCGACCCCGCCAACGACCCCCTGTTCATCTCCCCCACCGATCTCCGCATTCAGCTCGGCTCCC
>JAGRPD010000425.1 GCA_020439875.1 Verrucomicrobiales bacterium | reverse complement strand
CAATTCCCAGGCCCGATGGCCCACCAAATGCAGCGACCAACCCGGCGCAAACAGCCACGTCACTTGATGCGGTTCATCCGTCGCCACCTCATCCAGCACATCCACCCGATCCCTCTGCGCCACCACCCGCCGCACCACCAGTGGACCATCGCAGGCCAACATCGCCACGGCATCCTCCTCCTGCATCTCCAACCGGGGCGCTGGATGATGGGCCGACCACAAAAACGTTCCGTATCGCAACGGCTGTGGCCGTCCCTTCACTCGCACCGGGCCATTGTGCGCCGTCCAATCCGCCAATTCCGCCCTCAGCGACGCATCGGCGTAGTAGGCCCCCGTCCCGGGATCCACCCAGATCGCCCGCCCTTCATGCCAGAGCGAGAGGTGCAGAGCATCCAAATGGCCATGCGCCGCCATGCTGCCAAAACCCAGCGGAGACGCATCCAGCCGCAATTGCCATGACCCCAGTCTCCGACTCGCCATCCCACTCTCTGCCGCCACCTGCCATCCCTCCTGCGTCCTCGCCTCCGTCGCCACAAAAGGCAGCGCCCCCAGCCAAAAACCCGGCCCGGTTCCCTCCCGACCCGCCAGATAGTCCCGCCACTCTCCCGCATCTCCAGGTCGCCGCGTCAGGGGCGTCACAAAGGCGTCGTCTGAATCTCCAAACGGCCATTCTTCTCCATCCGCAGAATGGGTCACAAAAAACGCCGAAGCCCGCTCCAGCCGCGTCATCACCTGCGCATCGGTTCTCGGCATCCAACGCCGCGCTTGAAGGCACAGCTCTAAGGCAAACAAATGATAATGCAACGCTTGCTCCCGATTGCCGCCATCCACCGCAAACTGCCGCAAAACCTCCACCTCCAGCATTTGCCACGCCCGCTCCGCGCAGCAAGCCAGTGCCGACACCTGCCCCCACCGCCGTCCTGCCATCGCCAGTCCCGCCAGTTCACCGATCAGATGATTGTTCGCCGAAGAGCCGTAGCTGCGATGCCGCCAGATCCACCACACATGCGGCACCACCACCCGCTCCGCCAGACGCACCTGTGCCGCCCTCAAGTCCGCATCGTCCAACTCCCAAATCAAGGCATCCATCCAGCAAAAGTGAATCAGCCGGATGCCAGCCTCCAAGGCACTGCACCAGTGAATCCCCTGCCCCGTGGGATTCTTTTCACACCAATCCCACAACCAGCACTGCGCCACCCGAGCCGCCTCCAGATCCCCATTCAGCCACGCCTGCTGCGCCAGCGTCACCATCGGAGCCCAGCGGCTCGTCTCCCACACCACCCGGCAGTCCACCGCCTCACTCAGATGCCGATGATCCGGCGCCCGGCTCTCCCCCTCCAGCGGTGCGCTTCCTCCATGGATGAAATCCCGCGCCCAATCCGGCGGATTCGGCATTTGAATCTCACGCCATCCAAACAAGCGCCACTGCCCCCGCATCACCCGCGCCGCCTCCTCCGCCACCGCCAATTTTAAACCCTCCGGTGCCTGCTCCCGACTCGGCAGCGGCACCGCTCGCGGCGGCCCCAGCCGATGTTTTTCCAGCTCGGCCAGCTCGCCCCGCCGCGTCAGCGTCCGCGTCTTTTCCGCCACTCGCCCCCAGATCTCCACCGTGTCCATCGCCCGCAGACGATGCCAGTACCACTGCAACTTCGACGCCGTCATGCGCCCTCCTCTCGTTTCAAATCCGCCCCACCTCGATGCCACACTTTGCCCTGCAAAGCATCGGCCAAGTCAAACGTCGCCGCCGTCGTCGCCATCGCCTCCTGCAAAGGCAGTGGATGCGGCGCATCCCCCCGCAAAAAAGCCAACCACGCCTCCATCTCCTCCGCGTGGCCCTTGGATCGGTACGTCGTCGTCCGGGAGCGACCTCCCGCATGCACCGTCAATCGACGAAAGTCCGTCAGCTCGGCCACCATCCCCTGACCGAACACCCGAAAGCTCTCCTTGGGAAACCCTGAATCACCCGCTGCCGAATACATCAGCTGCGCCAGCGATCCATCGGTGAAGCGCAACTGCGCCGTCACCGAATCCAGCGCCCGCCGATCCCCCCGCACCGGAGCCACCGTATCCGGCATCACGGACTCCAGCTCCGCCTCCAGCACACACCGCAGCCAATCCATAAAATGACACACCTCCGACACGATGCGTCCCCCGCTCTGATCTGGATTGGCATACCAATGCGTGGGATCCAACTGACCCGCATTGATTTGACACGCAATCTGAAACGGCCCCGCACTGCCTCGCATCACCTCTTTCAAATCCTTCGTCGCAGGGGCAAATCGGCGATTGAACCCCACCATCACCGATCCCGCAGATCCCGCCGCCGCCTCTCGGATCTGCCGCAGCTCACCCCGTGTCAGGCAAAGCGGTTTCTCCACAAAACACTGCTGCTCCGCCGCCAGCGCCGCCAGCACATGCTTCGCGTGCAAATGATTCCGCGTCCCCACCAGCACCGCCAGGTCGGGGGATCGAAACGCATTCTCGGGACCCGTCGTCGCCCGATCAAATCCAAACTTGTCCTTCACAAACGCCGCACTCAGCCCCGTGCTGTTGATCACGCTCGAAAATGGAATCCGCCCCTTCAGATGCGGCAGCAGCATCGTCCTCACGAAGTTCCCCGCACCCACCACGTTCAGCCCCTTTGGACGTTGCGCCATCGGCAGCAGTTGCGGCACCGCCTTCACCTCCAGCGGCTCCCGTTCCACGCCCTCCGGCTCTTCCACCTCAGGAGCCGGACCATACTCGATGACCACCCCGATATCACGCCGACTCTCCGCCTCCAGCATCCGCTCATACACCTTCACCACCCGCGAAAACGCCACCCGGCGCGTCGTCAGCGGCTCCAGGTTCAAAGCCCCCGTCTTCATCAGGTGCAAGCAGCTTTCGAAATTCCGATTCTCCGTCCATCGCGCATGCTGGATGGGATAGTCCAGCCCCTGCCACTCATAGCTTTCGTCATAACGACCCGGCCCATAGCTCCGCGCATAACGCAGCTCCACCTCCTTCATGTAAGCCTGCTTCCACTCCAGCTTCACGTCCGCCATACCCACCACCACCAGCACCCCTCGCTGCCGCAGACTCTCCACCACCACCCGCATCGTCTTCGTCGGCGCGGCACCCGCACAATATAGCACCGCATCCACCCCATAGCCCTCACTCCACTCCCGCAAATCCTCCACCGGCTGCCGTTGGTCCGCCGTCAGCACGCGCTCCGCCCCCATCACTTGCGCCACTTTCAGCCGCCGCGCATCCAGATCCATCGCCGCCACCCGCACACCCGCTGCCCGCAGAATGCCCGTGGCCAGCAGACCCACCAGCCCCTGCCCCACCACCAGCACACGCTCTCCGAGCGAGACTCCCGCCATTCTCACTCCCTGCATCGAGATCGACGCCAGCGTCGTGTATGCCGCCTGCCAATCCTCTACTCCCTCCGGTACCGCAGCCGCCAGCAGCTCCGGGATGCCCAGCACCTCCGCATGATGCGCGCATTCCGCACCGCCCACCGCCACCCGATCCCCCACCTTGAATCGCGCGCAGGCCTCATCCACCGCCACCACCACGCCCGCCGCGCTGTAACCGAGAGGCGCAGGAGATTCCAAACGATTCTTCACCTTTTCCAAAGCCGCCCGCCATCCCAGCGTCCGCGCCGTTTGCAAAACCTTGCGCACCTGATCCGGCCGCGCCCGCGCCTTCGCCAACAGACTCATCCGCGCCTGCTCCACCTTCATCCGCTCCGTCCCTGGCGAGATCACCGAAGCCGTCGTCCGCACCAGGATCCCTCCTGGTGGCAAGGCCGGTTCGGGCACCTCCTCCAATCGAATTCGACCGTCCTGATACTGCGCCAGCTGTTTCATCACCCCATCATCAAGCATCAACTCGCCCCTTTCGCAATCCCCTCCACCACTCGGCCACGGCCAGCGCCACAAATCGTCCATTGCAGTGCAGATAGCGCCCCAACAGCCGCCTCGGCTCTTGCGCCACCCTCCACAGCCACGTCAACCCCAAGCGCTGCACCCATCCCGGCGCAAACTCCCGCATTCCCGCCAGCAACGGAAACGCATCCCCCACCGCCAAAAAGCAGCCCCGTGTCGAAGCTGCCGCCAGCCGCTCAATCAATCGCTCCTGTTTGCCCCCACCAAATGCCACCCAGATAAAATCAGCCCGCGCCTCCTCCAATCGCGCCACCATCCCCTCACAGTCCATCTCTTCCAGCGGCGCAAACGGCGGTGAAAAAGCTCCCGCCACCTCCAGCTCCGGCTGTATCTCCCGCAGTGCGACTTGCAGCCTCTCCAAACACTCCTCCGTTCCCCCCAAAAAATAATGCCTCCACGGCCGCCCACTCGCCGCGATCACCTCCCTCATCAAATACGGCCCGTACACCCGATCCCTCAGGCCCGCTCCCTGCGCATTCATCATCCACACCAACGGCATCCCATCCGGCACGATCAGGTCAAACCGCCGCATCGTCTCGCCGAAATCCGCCTCCTCATGTGCCATCACCGCAATGTGCGTGTTGCTCGCAGCCACCCGCGTCGCTCTCGGCAACCGCGCCAATCGTTGGCACTCCGCCACCGCCGTCGCGTAATCCACCGCACTCACCGGCAGACCGATCACCGAGTAGGTCCTCGTCACTTCTCCACCACTCATCGTTTCTCTCCGACCAAGGTCCTCGCATCCGCCAACCTCCCCATCACCACCAGCAGCCGATCCATCGCCTCTTTTCTCCCCACCGTCACCCGCAGCGTTCCCTCCATCTGATTGGAGCGATCCCGCGCCAACACCCCCGCAGCGTCCAGTTCCGCCACCCACTTTTTCGGATCCTCCACCCGCATCAAAACAAAGTTCCCCTCCGAATCCCAGCATTTCACCCCGCGCTCCCGCAGAAAATCTAACAACCGCACCCGCTGCTCCCGCACCTCCGCCACGTGCGCCATCACTTCATCCACATCCTCCAGCGCCACCATGGCCGCCTCCCGCGCCAGCGTCGTGAGGTGCTTGGGATTCACCACCTGCGCCAGCGTCCTCCGCAGCCCCACGTCCGCCACCGCATACCCCACCCTCAACCCTGCCAAACCAAACGCCTTCGAAAACGTCCGCACCACCACCAGGTTTTTGCATCGCTCGATCAACGGCACCTCATCTTCAGGACCAAACTCCGCATACGCCTCGTCCACCACCACCAGTCCTCCTACCCGATCCACCTCATCGCACAACCGCCCCACCATCTCCCTGCCCAAATGATAACCAATCGGATTGTTCGGATTGCTCAGATACACCATTCGCAACCCACCATCCTCCACCCGACGCAACAACTCACTCAGCGGAAACTCCCCCTCCCCCTGGAACACAAAAGGCTCCACCACCGCACCCGCCTGCTCCGCCAAAGCCCGAAACTGATCGTACCCCGGCACCACCGCCAGCACCCGATCTCCCACATTGAGAAATCCATCCACCAAAGCCGCCAGCACCATGTCCGAACCGTGCGTCGCCAACACCTGCTCCGGCTCCACCCCATGCCGCCGCGCCAACGCCTCGTGCAACTCCCTCGCCTCCGCCTCAGGATACCAGATCACCGTTTTCGGATCCTCCAGCAGCTCGATCAACCGTCGCCTCACCCGATCCGTCGGCAGCACATCCGCCTCATTCCAATCCAGCTTCCACACCGCCTCCCCCTTCCGATGCCGCCGCCAAGCCGTCTGCGATGAGAGCGCATACGCCTCCCGTTCCGCCACCGCCTTTTTCGCCCGCCGCCGTAGGATCACCGGCGTCTTCCCTTCCGCGCTCGATTCAAAGCGCCCATTGATCCGATACTCCACCTTCATCTCCGGACCAAAGCGCGTTTCCAAATCCCGCCTCACCCCTTCCATCACCTTCGACCGCTCCAAATCCCGCTCCCCACTCTCCAAATTCACCACCACATCCGACGTCCCGTATTGCACAATCTGAAATCGCACAATGCCCGGAACCGACCGAAACACCGAGTAAAAATTCACCGACGGCAAACGCCGCCCGTCTGGAGTCACGATCACGTCATCCTTCCTCCCCTTGATGCCACCAAATCGCGTGGGAAACAGCCCTTCCTCCGCCGCAGGCAGCCGCACCACATCGCCCGTTTCATAGCGGATGAATGGCATCACCGGATTCTGCAAACTCGTCGCCACCAGCCGTCGCTCTCCCACCTCCAACCCCTCTCCCTCCAAAAGCTCCGCGTGACCGTACGCCCGCACCACCCTCAAGCCATCGTGGTCCACCCCCTCATACGCCACCATCACCGGCTCCGTCATCCCATACCAATCGTAAAGCACCCGCCCAAACACCCGCTCAATCACTTCCCGTTCCCGTTCTGTCAAGGTCTCTGACGCCGTAAACACCCCCTTCACCCCATCCATTTTCACCCCGCTCCTCTCCAAAAACTCCGCCAGCACCAACAACGAAGATGGATAGGCTCGAATAAACCTCGGCCCAAATTTTAAAATCTGCTCCATGTAAGCTGGAGCCGTCTTCGGAGAAAAATGATACGCCGACATAAACAGCGTATTCTGCGCCCAATCATGACGCCACAACGCCCCTCCCGCAGAGGAAGGAACATAACTCCGCAGCGCCAAGAAAGGATCTCGAAATCGATAACCCGCCTGCTCCCACATCCGATACATGCAGGCATAGTCCAACGCCATGTATCCCTCATTGAGCCGCATCGTCGTCGGCCGCCCCGTGGTCCCACTCGTCTCCGCCGTCGCACTCCAGCGGGCATACCTCGCATCCACCATCTCCCCCCCCCGTTCACGCACCATCTCCTTCGTCAGCACCGGCAGTTGATTCAAAACCGCCACCCCCGAAAAGTCCGTGCGCGGATCAAACCCCGCCCCACGGAACGACTCCGCATAAAACCGCGTGCCCTCGTAGGCCCTCACCAGAACCTCCCGCAGCCGCACCGTGATCCAGTTCTGCCATTCATCCTCACTCCACCCATCCATCCTCTCCAGTCGCCTTCGCCACCCCCACCACGCATGGAACTGCGCCAGTCTTTTGATCGACTTCTTTTTCACGAAAAAATCTCTTCTCGCGGATGCATCCGACCGCCGAACCGCGCATTCCAATACCAGCGGTATAACTTCTTTGCCCCAGGCAGCAACACCTTCGGCAGCTTCGCATAACGCCTCACCGCGTAATACCCCGGCGCATATTTGCGCTCCCCACTGCCAGCCTTCTGACGCCGTGCCATGATTCTCAGCCCCGCCCCCTGGCCCATCAAAGCCGCCCGCAGCGCCCCTTCCACCCCTTCCGACCCCACCTCATCCAGTTCATTCACACACAAGCCCAAATCCGCCTCATAATGCGCATCGCTGCCTCCAAACACCGGCCCCCAATCCCGCAGCGCGCGCCCCCGCTCGTTGTCCTCAAAGCTCCCCTTCGCATTGTGAGCCTCCATCGCATCCGCCATTCCCCTCACCGCCTCCACGTCCCCGCGCGGACCCAACAAACCATCTTTCCGCCGAAATGGATGCGGCACCAAAACCAATCCCCCCTGAGATCGCACCTCTTCCACTACCCCCGCTAGATCCGTCGCCACCAGCGGCTCCCGCAAGAACAGACCCATCAAGTGGCACCCCGAATCCAACGTCCTCTCTTCCCCCACCAGCACCTGAATATCTGCCCCCTGTTTGGCAAACCAACGCCTCACCTCCGCAGCCCCCTCCTGGGTATCGTGATCCGTCACCGCCACCACGTTGATCCCCTGAAGCCGCGCCGCACGCAACATCCCCTCCGGCGTCATCATTCCATCCACCGACGCCGTCGTGTGGCAATGCAATTCAGCCCGAATCATCCTCCCCCCTCACCGTCTTTGGATCTCAAAGCGTCCTCGTCGAACGCTCTAAAACAGCGTGTAGATGAACGGAGCCGCCCCGGTCCCAGCCAGCCAAATCAGTCCTGCCAGCAGCAACAGAACCAAAATCAGCGGCAGCAGCCAAAGCTTCTTGTTCCGTCGCATGAACAGAAAAAATTCCGCCACCAGGCTCGATTGTTTTTCCTCTGCGGCCTTCTCAAACTCGTTGGAATCGCTCATATCAGTATCGTTAGGATTGCGTGAAATAGTCCGCCGGTTTCGGCGGTTCGGGCATCGTGTGCCAATAGCTTTTTGCATCCGGATGTTTTCCCAATTGCAAAGGATTGTTCCCTGCCATCCGGCGCAACCAGCCAATGGGAGCAAACAAAAGGTAATAAACCAAAACCAGAATCAAATTGGAAACCACAATGCCCACGCAGGCAGCAAAACCATACCAAAGCCAATAAAAAGGTCGCGCCAAAGTCGGCAGGACCAAGGCCAGCACTCCAATCGCCAACCCCACCGCCGCCAAAATCACAAAACTCCTCGCTTCAGGCATTTGCCCCCCCAATCCCCACCGAACCAAAAACAAAAAACCCGCCAAAAGCGGAAATCCAATCACCAAGGAAACTCCAAATTTTCTCAGTGCCGCACGGTCCGGAGACCAGTCGATTTCTTTGAATGGATTGATCATGACAGCGATTTTCCCTCCTCAGTCCAGTTTGAAACTGGACACATATTTCTGTTTTTCCTTCTCACTCAGCTGCTGGTTTTGCGCCTCCTTGCGCAGCACAAAATTTTCAATCACCAGCACATCCATATCCGTCGCCTGAAGACACCGAAACGCATCTCCTGGCGTTCCCACAATCGGCTCACCGCGAATATTGAAACTCGTGTTGATCAACACCCCACAGCCTGTCTGCCGTTTAAACTCCCGCATCAGCCGATAAAATCGCCCATGCCTCCGTTCATCAATCGTTTGCAACCGCGCGCTCATGTCCACATGAGTGATCGCTGGCAGGTGCGACCGAGAAACATTGACGCGTTTCCGCAGGTCCGCATCCTGCATTGCCGCCTTCTCTTCGGCGCTCAATTCTCGCTGCAGTTCTTTTTTCACCTCCGCCACCACCAGCATGTAGGGGCTCTCCCCCTCATGATCAAAATGCTCTGAGACATCTTCCCTCAGTACGACTGGCGCAAACGGACGGAAACTCTCCCGAAACTTGATGCGCAGGTTCATCTGCGTCTGCATCGCCGTACTCCTCGCATCACCAATGATGCTCCGGCATCCCAGCGCCCGCGGGCCAAACTCCATCCGCCCTTGGAACCATCCCACCACTTTTTCGCTGGCGATCATCTCCGCCACTTCTTTCAACAGCGTCGCCTCATCCTCCACCTCCTCATACACCGCCCCCAACCTATCCAGCTCCGCACGAATTTCATCGCCCTGGAAGCTTGGGCCCAGCAGAGATCCCTTCATTGTGTCACCTGGATCTACGACCCTGGGCTGATCCAGCAATTGGTAGTGCACAAACAGCGCAGCCCCTAGAGCCCCTCCCGCATCGCCTGCCGCAGGCTGCACAAACATTCCATCAAAGAGTCCCGATCTCCAAAGCTTACCATTCGCCACACAGTTGAGCGCCACCCCTCCCGCCAAACAAAGGTTCCGACTTCCCGTCAGCTCCTGCGCGTGACGCGCCATCGCTAGCACCACCACCTCAGTCACCGCCTGGATGCTCGCCGCCAAATCCATCTCCCGCTGGGTGATCGGCGATTCCGGCTTTCTCTCCGGCCCTTCGAACAAGCTGGCAAATTTCGCATTCGTCATCCGCAGGCCATGACAATACTCGAAATAACTCATGTCCATGTGCAGCGAACCATCCGGCTGCACCTTCACCAGCTTCTCCAAAATCAGATCTTTGTACTTTGGCTCACCGTAGGGAGCCAAACCCATCAGCTTGTACTCGCCGCTGTTGACTCGAAACCCGCAGAAATAGGTGAACGCGCTGTAGAGCAATCCCAGCGAGTGGGGAAACTTCAAACTCTTCAACAGCCGAATCCGATTCCCTTTTCCCACACCAATCGTCGCCGTCTCCCACTCTCCCACCCCATCAATCGTCAAAATCGCCGCTTCCTCAAACGGTGAGGGAAAGAACGCACTGGCCGCGTGGCTCTCGTGGTGCCCCGTGAACACGATCTTCTTTTGGTATTGGCCTTGAAGCGCCTTCCGAATCTCACGCGGCAGATGGAGCTTGGTCTTCAACCACAACGGCATCGCCATCATGAAGCTTCTCAGCCCCGCCGGCGCAAAAGCAAAGTAGGTCTCCAACAACCGATCAAATTTCTGCAGCGGCTTGTCGTAAAACGCCACGTAGTCCAGCTCACTCACCGGCAGCTCCGCCTCGCGCAGGCAGTAGTCCACCGCATGACTCGGAAACGCATGGTCATGTTTGACCCGAGAAAACCTCTCCTCTTGGGCCGCTGCCACGATCTCTCCATCCCGCACCAGTGCGGCTGCACTGTCGTGATAAAAAGCTGAAATGCCGAGTATGCTGCTCATGGTCTCAATCCTGCGAATGTCTCGAACTCATCTTCCAAAACGCTTCTCAGGGATTCGAACACAACTCGATGCCCCTCAGAGTTCAAATGAATATCCTTCTCAAAGAACAACTTTTTGCCTTCACCCGTTGCTTCTATAAACTCGCTATTGAGATTGAGGAAAGTCAAGCCCTGTTCACCAGACCACCCTTCCAGTCTCGCGGCAAAGCTTTTTGCCCAGACCTCCGGATCCGCCTCTCCTCTCATCTGCAACTCCTTCGAAGGAATCGCCGTGTGAAGAAATCGGGCCCCCGTCTTCTCCACCTCTCGACGTAGCGCCAATAGATTCTCGCTCGATGGCGGACCGATCTCGATCAGGTCACTCACAGCTCCATTTTTCGTCTCTCCCCTCCGATCCATCTTGGTCTTCAAAGCCGCCCATCCCTTCATCACCTCCCAACGCAAATAACTCCGATCCGCGAGACGTCTCACCCATCCGTGCTCTTCGCGCACGCCTTGCACCTCCCCCGCCTCGTTGAGGATCGCGTTTTTGAGGTAACTCGCATCTGAAAACTCATCCTCCGCATCACCGAAATCGTTGTCATATGAAACATACAACACATGAGTCGGTCGCCACCTTTTCACCACCTGCCGCCACTGCAAGAGACTCAACAACGGAGAGTAACTCGAAACTCCAAAATTCCGCACCGCGACCTTTCCTTCCAAATCCTCTGCTAACCTCCCCACAAAGCTGATCTCCCACTCCACCTGCGCTGCTTCCACAAACGAATCCCCGAGGATTGCCAAACGGAAAGGTTCACCCTCATCTTTGGCCGTCTGAGAATCGGGAACACGAGCACCATCCTCGTCAAAGTGCATCAAAATCGGTTCAAATTCCCCACCCGGAATTCCAAACTTCAAACTCGAAGACGCAACATGCGCATGATGAAGGGTTGGATGGGAAAGGGTCGTGCCGTGCGCACGCCGAGGCCCCCACAATCGCAGGCCTACCTCACCCAGCAAAATAGCACCCCCACAAGCCAAGCCCAAGGCTGCCAACGTGAATCCCACCAGCTTCCCACGACTCAATCTCGATGAAGCGGCTTTCATGGAATCAGATTCTTTTGAAAGGTCGGGGCAAGAATTTTCACCATCTCGCAAGCCATCGCCAAGGTCTCTTCCGAACTTCGCTCTCTCTGACCCGTTTCTGAAGACGGCAGCCCTTCCGTTACCAAAGCCAACAAGCTCGGGTAAGCCCAGCGATGGTTCACATTGCGCGCCACGCTATCCCAAGTCGTCCACCAAATCCGCTCAAAATTGCTCGGTGTCGTCACATCGGTGCCCACAAACCAATACACATAGTGCGCCTGTTGCGTCCGCGTCTCGCCATCTGCCAAATGGACCACCTTTTGCAGGAACAGATCACGCACCTTCAGCTCCAAACCTGGACGAATCTCAATCGGCACCGTGCTCGCGTCCAAAATCGTCCAACCCTGTCCTGTCAGACAAACTTCGGGACGGTGAATACTCCGACGTTCCGCCCCCGCCAAAATCAACGTCACATCCAGTACATCCCGCTGAGCAGCCTCGGCCCCCGCCGTATAGTAAAGTCGCTTCACGATCCCCGTGTCACCAGGCAGATACTCCTTCTCCTTTTCAGAAGGAGCCACCTCACGCCCAATGAAATGCCCTACACCGGCAGGCAAGCGCAGCACAATCCCACTTTCACCATCTTGCTGAATCGGAGGCGAAAACCGACACAGCAAAACTGCCCCCAACGCCACCACCACCACCACCATCGAACGCAACACAACCCCTGGATTCATTCCTTCCCCCTCTTCTTTTGCAACCAATCCATCATATTCGAGACCCCCTGCAAGATCACAAGAGCCACCACAAAAACCACCACCCCAGAGAGAAAGTGAAAAGTCGAAACCTCTCTCTCCTGATCACCCACCGCAAATTCTTGCCCAAACAACATCGTCGCAAAAACCAACACCAGCAGACGCACCAAATTCGCCACCACGGCAATGGGAATGCTGCAGAAAAAAAGAAACAACCGGCTCCCCAAACTTTTCTGCCGGAAATAGGCGAACAGAGCTGAAACCATCATCAGAGCAAACAGTGACCTCATCCCACTGCAAGGCGCATCAATATCCAACCGAAACAGATCACCGGCCCCTTTCCCATTACTAGCCGCCGAAAGCAAAGCCGTTCCGTCATTGAAAGTGGCTACTCCAACCCCGTTCAAAACCGCCGAAGTCGCCTTCACCATCACCAACCTCAAATGAAACGCAATCGTTTCTTCGAGGAATAGAAGCGGCCACGAAAAAAGCAAAATCAACCAAGGGAAGGTTAACAGCTTCGCCTGCTTCCAACCCAAAATCCAAATCACAGCACCCGCCAAAAAGATCTGCACCGACGCCGCACCCAAGTAGAAGCTGTTCGCTTTATAGCCCGCATAGTAAAAGAGCCCCGAACCAATCAGCAAAACCAATCCCCAGATCGATCCCTTGACGGTCATTTCATTCAGCACCCCACGTTGCCTCCAAACCAACCACCCCGCCACCAATGGTGCCAAAGCCCCATGCTGCCAAGTCGGATCCTTCCAATAGATCAGTAAGGTTTGGAGGATCGTCCTTCGATAATCCGCATAACCCGCATCAAAAGGTTGCCACAACATCCAAAGACCAAGAGAAAGCAGGATTGAAAGGCAAATCACAAACGATCCCTTCTCACCAACAACTGACATCCGTGACCGATGAATTCGTTGACTCTCAATCATAGAAAATTCTCCTTCATCCAATCCCAAATCGCCGAAGCGCGAACCGAAGCCGAAAGTTTCTCTCCCATCAATCTTGAAGCCTTACCGAATTCCAGGCGCGTCTTCGCATCCGTCAGTTTTCCCAAACGATCTGAATATTCCTCCGTATTTGAGGGATCCACAATCCAGCCATTCACTCCCGGAACAACAACCGCTTCAGCCGCTCCCGCATACTGACTCACAACCAAGGGCATTCCCATACAGGCGGCTTCCTGAACAACCGCTCCATAGGTGTCAATTCGCGTCGCCAAAGTAAAAACATCCCCTTCACCAAATTTGGTCATCAACTTCTCTCCATCCAAATATCCCGTTAACTCAACATGATCTCTCAGCCCAAGCTTTTCGACCCAACTTCGACCGAAACCATCTGAATCATCTCCTATCAGCAGCAATTTCCAATTAAGACAACCCGAATCACGCAAGTGAGCGAACGCTTTCAAGAGAAAATCTACCCCTTTCGCTTCAGAAACTCTTCCCACTTGAACAAAAACGGTCATTTCCGACGTCCCGACCGCATCACGAACCGCAAGCTTCCTTGCATCCGCAGCGTGATAAGCTGCCACTCTAGGTTGCCCATTGTCGCCGAGCGGCCAAAGCGCGCTCGGTGTCTGCGCGATCCAACCGTCAGCCAAAAGTCCCCATGCCGCATGCCAAATTCGCACACTCAGGGGAAAGAGATTCCGATTCCCTTTTCCTACATCCGTCGAAACCACGACGGGCCGACCAGCCACTTTCGCCATCACCATTCCACCAACCGAATAGGGACTCAACTCATGAACCCAAACCAAATCGGGACGTGCCGCTCGCAACGCTGCCTGCATCTGCCTTGAAGGCAAACGAGTGCCCAAAGATTGGGCACTATATCCACGCCTTTGATACCAACCTTGACCTGTTAGGGTTCCCTTAATCTGTTGAATGTGAAGATTTTCCCCAACAGGCCGAACAGAATTCACCTTGAAAGGATGCTTTTCGTTTTCTGGATAAATGAGAGTGAGCCCTCCCCCATCCGTCTTCATCGCCATGGCGAGCCCTTCATGAAGAGCCTTATGATAAGGAGCCCACGCCCGTGTAACGATGGCCAATCTCACTCGTTCTTTCATCGATCTAGCAACAAGAACAATCCTTGCCTCTCAAAAACGCAATCCAGTCATCGAAATTCGCCCCGATAGAATGACGTTTTCGAACGACACTAGCACAATGCTTGATCTTCTCGGCAAATCCACTCTGAGATTCTAAATCCTCAAAAGCTCCAATGGCGCTTTTCCAATTCAACAACGAATTGCCAGACACACTGGGGATCGGATAGTCACAGGTCTTCAACAACCCATCAATTCCCAGGCTATTACTCGCAATCAAAGGAACCTCCATGGCTATCGCCTCTAGCGCTGCAGTAAAACCTGCCGGCTCATCACAATCCACAATCGGCAACAAAACCGCCCTTGCTTTGCCAAGAAGGCTCCTATAATCGGAATGAGGAAGGTTATGGCAAACCTTCAGCTGACTTGTTTTGACTACCTCCGCATAGCGTTGCTGCAAGGCCGCAGGACGTCCAAGTCTTAGAATATTGAAATTTGCTTTCGCGAGTTCCATAACCAAATCCTCATTCCTGAACGCCGTCCCAGGGACCACATATTCCTGATCACGCCCATTGACCAAAGAGACTCCGCGAAACCAATTCGTATCAATCTTCCACTCACGAAGCCTTGCACGGTCAGCGCCTAATATCTGCTGACCTTCCGCCACCTGTTCGTTGGTAATAAATTCAATCGCAAATGCAGGATCAGCTCCCTTCATGAGGTTTTGGGACCGAGATATCACCCGGCTCCTAAAGGCAAAGCGGCGGATGCACTTTCCTTGAGCCTTAAATAGCCCAACTCTCTGAAAGAAGAGCACAAGATTAAAATGCAATCCGTCGTAGCAATAGATATGGCTAGCCCTCTTCAGCTTTTCACGCCCGTTTACTAGAAGCTTCAAAGAACGCCCCATGCGATTGGTCATTCCCATTCGCTTTTCATAGAAATCCACCTCCATCTGTTCATCCGTCTCAAAGGACACACTGGATAAAACCGAAATCTCCGGATGATCGTCAGGAATCCCAACAACATCTAGGTACCGACGCGGCCTCTCACTCAGGACGCGTCTCAAACAATTATCGACTGTAATTAGCAAACTCAATCGACTAAGGGCGCTAGTGCTTCATTTCGAATTGTCCATCTATGGTCAGACTGGACCCGTTTGATACTATTCTTCGAACTCCGCTTTAACCTCATTTCATCCCAGTTTACACAGGTCACAAACGATCCCGCCAAAAGCCAAAAGAAGTAGTTTACCGGAAACGTGGCTGTAACATTGCCAGCAAAAACATTGTGAATACAGAGTCCAATGATTGTGCCAGTCATCCAAACTGCGATACCAAAAACTGGACTCCCCACCAATTTAAGAAGACTACTATGAAGCTTCATCAATATCCAAATAATGACCAAAGTTGCCGGAATGATTGGAACCCAACCAATATGCAACAAAGTAGTCGAGATGATATCGTGGGAATTCACCTCCTTGGCCCGAAGCATTTCGTCTGCCACCGCCGTTCCATACCCAAATGGCGTCCACATTCTTGGATTGCGAAACAGATCATGCATTCCGTCTAGGCGAGCACCAAGGGTATTAAACCGGGCAATTTGTTCACCGAGCCCTGAATCACCCAACACATCTCGCGCGTTCTCGGTTGCAATGTCTGTGAACGCCTTGAGATCGGTTGCAAAATAGCAGGCACCTAAAAACGCGGCCGTCATCAGGAGATAGACCGAGATAGTCGCTTTCTTGCTGCTCAAGAGAGGAACGGCTAAGATTGGCAGAACCCAATTCAAGGTCGCAAACCGAGTCAAGCTTACAACGCAGCCAACAACATAGATCAGAAAGAAGACAATACCCAACAATCGCCAGTTTGGTTTTCCATTCTTTCGATAATGATAACGAATCATCAGTGCCAAGCATGCACAAACGGCCATCGACGTCCCAAATGGAGATGAATCCGTGAGCGTTGAGAACGGCCTTGGCCTCTCATCCATCAAGTGCTTTGACAAACTCGTGTACCCCGACTTGAGGTAATCGATTTCGAATGCACTCAATCCAAAGATCTGCTGCTTGACTCCGTACAGCGCCACTGGAACAAAGACAATGAGAACGAATTTGAAATACTTGATCAGATCCCCCGGCTTTGAAAAAATTAGAGGGGTGATTGCGGCCAAGAACAAATACGCAGCACCATCAGCCAACTGAGTAAGCGCGGAAAACGGACCGGCGCTTCGCGCTGCGGATATTCCAGACAGAGCGAACGCCGAAAAGCACATGAACAAAAGCACCTGATTTCTACGCACGAGGAGATTCCCATTGGACATGCTTTTGACAAGGGTACCCACAAAAATCCCGGCTAAGGTCATTGGACAGAGACCTCTTACCCACATGATGTCGATCATCCCAAACCGTCCATCAAAGATCATTAGGCGCTTTATCAGGTCATTGTAGGCCGCAAGAATTGCTAAGTAATACATTGCGTTCCGAGGCCGGATAAGCCCAAAGATTCCCGACACCACACAAAGAAACGCTGCCAGATTTCCAATCACGTTCCCCCCGCCAAGGAGAACGGTAAAAAGAATGTAGAGAACGACTGCTGCAGCGCCTAAGGCCGTT
>JAGRPD010000424.1 GCA_020439875.1 Verrucomicrobiales bacterium | reverse complement strand
TCATTCTTCATTCCTTCATTCCTTCATTCCTCATTCCTCCCCTCCTCCCTTCCTCATTCGCAAACTCCCCTCTCTCCCCCGAATCGCCCTCACCCCCGCCGAACTCGCCTGATTCACTCTTCTCAGCATCTCCACCGGCACCCGCGATCGCCCCCCACGCCGCTCCACCGACACCACCTCCCCCTCCCGCACCTCCATCTGCGCCATCTCCATCACCCGCTGCGGAGGAATCTGCCTCA
Source organism: Verrucomicrobiales bacterium (assembly GCA_020439875.1). Taxonomy (GTDB): domain Bacteria; phylum Verrucomicrobiota; class Verrucomicrobiia; order Verrucomicrobiales; family Verrucomicrobiaceae; genus JAGRPD01. The sequence goes on along the minus strand of JAGRPD010000424.1, from coordinate 1,598 downwards.
GCGGCGGCAGCTCCCAATGCCCCGCCGGACGCCGCATCCCCGCGTCCGAAGTGGGCCACACCGTGTTCACCACCCGCACCGCCGTCACCTTGCCCCAATCGGTGTCCTGTTCCTCCACCCGCCCCGCCACAAACGCCCCCCATCGTTTCCACATGGCATCGCCCAGAGAAGGACGCGCGGCCAGCACCACGATCCAATCCGCCCGAGTCCGATACCCCGCCAGGCTCGATTCCGAAAGCCAAGACGGCGGCACCTCCCGCCACCCCTCCGGTTGCGTCTCCGTCCGCACCAGCACCTTCGGCTGACTCCAACTCGGAGATCGCCGCGTAAACAACGCCGCCACACTGAACTGATGTTTCCAGCGTGAGGGAAGCGGCACCTGCTTCCAAGGCGTCAACGTGAGCGCAAAGACCGGCACGAGCCAGCCCGCCAGAGCCGCCACGAACCACCCAATTGGAAAAAGCTTATTCACCAAATTTCAAGTCGACATCACTAAATTCGCCCAACCAAAACCCGCAACGACGGCGGGCGCCTTGTCAGATCCTTGCACTTCGTTTCTCGCTGACCCAGTTTCTCTGTGAGTCGGCATCGGCTTTGTGGGTGACCGACGCTAGGTGAATGTCGGCGTCCCACAAATACGTGTTGCGGTCATCCTCCAAAAGGTTGCCGAATTCGTCATAGGCCGGCCCGACCACCTCTGTGCCAGTGGCGATTTGCGCGTATTGGTTCGCGACGTTGGCTTGATAGGTCGTGGTCATGCCGTCCCGGGTGATTTCCTGATTCTTGTTGAGACCAATCGACGGAGTCCGGCTTTCTCGCGATGTTTTAGCACCTCGGTGGCGCGTATAGTGGCCCGGTCAAATAGCGCGTCTTTTCCCGCTTACGTTGAGGACTATGGGGTTCCAATACTAAACGATTTGGCTTGCCGACTATTTTGCAAAGAACATTCGAAGAACAAACACTATAGTCCATACCAATAGTAATATCCAAAAGTTTGATTTGGGGATCTTTTTTGCCCTAATTCCTAGATAGAATGATATCAAAGTAATCACCGCCAAGCCGAACCAGTAGAGATCCTGCACTCGAGAATTCATAAGTTAGTTACAAGTAAGCGGATTGCACCTAGCCTTCAATGATTCTGCATTTTCATTCCAATCAGTCATCGCCCAACCCAGCCCGACTCCCGTTGCGATAGCTAACCACATGCCCCATGCTGGATTGATGGCTGCTGCACCTATCGCCGCCGCGCCCCCCCCCCGCAGTCATGGCCCCCAAACCAATAAGTCTCCATCGGTTAATACAGGCTTCGCAATCCGCTTCGTCGAGACAACCGTTGATTTGACTCCCTGCTGCCGCCGTACCTAAAGCTGAAATAGCTGAGGCAATGGCACTGACCAAGGCTGAGGGTACTAGGCCGACGCGGTCTACATCGTTAGGGGGTCCATTCCCGAGCATCCCATAAACATTCACCCCGCCCATCTCCCCAATCGGATCGCGGCTCGGCCACCGTCCCGTCACCGGATCATAATACCGATAACCGTAGTACGCGAGACCACTCCCCCGCTCGATCGGTTTGGTGCTGAACTGGTAGCGGTTGA
>JAGRPD010000423.1 GCA_020439875.1 Verrucomicrobiales bacterium | reverse complement strand
CGCTCTCGTTCATGTAGGTCTGCGGTTTCACCAACCATCCGTTGGCAAATTTCGCCACGACGCTGGTCCAGCGCTTCTCGGAGGAGAAGCTGGCTTGAAACCGAGCGGCGAGGGCGTCCACGACCATAAATCCAATATTGTGACGAGTCTCTTCGTAGCTTTTTCCGGGATTGCCGAGGCCCACGATCAACTTGGGATGCAGGCCTTCGGGCAGGGGAGCGGCGGAGGAGCTGGAGTCGTTCACCGAACGGCAGGGAGAGGATTCAGACGGGGCTCTCCCCCGCCGCGAGGCGCGCGGCTCAGCTTCAGGAGGCAGCCGGAGCAGCAGCAGCCGCTGCCGGAGCGTCCGTCGCATCAGCCGCCACCCGTGGTTCGGACACTGCGAGGACGACGACTTCGCCATCCAAGTGGATTTCCACCCCGCTGGGCAGCGGGATGTCGCGGACGTGAATGGCCTGGCCGACCTCGACGCCGGAGACATCAATGTCCAGCTTGGCGGGCAGATCCTTCGGCTTGCAGAAAACCTCAATGGTGTGAAGCAAGATGTCCAACTGACCGCCGGCCTTCACGCCGACCGCCTCGCCATGCACCTCGATCGGCACCTGGGCGTGGATGGACTCATTCATGTTCACGGCGTGGAAATCGATGTGGAGGATGCCGCCGTTGAGGTGGTCATGCTGCACGTTCTGGATCAAAGCCAGCTGCTCGCCCGCTCCATTGTCCAGCTTCAGATTGACCAGCAAGTTGTCGGAAGCGCTGTCCCGCAGCATCATGGAGATGGCCTTGGCATCGACTTTGATGTTCGCGTTTTCCGTCTTTTTTCCGTAAATCACGGCGGGGACGAGGCCTTCTTTGCGCAAACGGCGCACGGAGGCAGAACCGCTACGCTGGCGGGTTTCGGCGTTGAGATCGAGAATGCTGGCCATATCCGGGGTGTCCTGGGTAGGAGTGGGTTGTGGGGTGAAAAAGGGCGCGGAGCTTACCGCGCTAATCCCGGATGTCAAAGAGAGATGTCACCGACTCGTTGCCATGGATCCGCTTGATCGCCTCCGCCAGCAGCGGAGAGATGTCCAAAGCGGTCACTTTCGGCCCCGTAGCCTGCGGCACCGAGTTGGTGGCCAGGAGTTCGACAATGGGAGAATTTTGCAGCCTTTCCGCCCCTCTCTCCCCGAGAACAGCGTGGCTGACCCCCGCGTAAATGCCCCGCGCGCCGTGCTTCAGCAGCAGGTCGGACGCCGCCGTCAGCGTGCCGGCCGTCTCGGTGAGGTCATCGACGAGCAGGACGTTCTTTCCCGCCACATCTCCGATCACATTGAGGGCCTCAACCTCCGTCGCGCTGACCCGATTTTTTGCCACAATGGCCATCGGCGCGCCCAGCGCCTTGGCATAGGCGTGGGTCATTTTGATGCCTCCCACGTCGGGAGAGACCACCACCAAATCCTCCACTCCACGGTCGCGGATGGCTTTGATCAGCAGAGGAGCCGCGTAGAGATGGTCCACCGGAATGTCAAAAAAGCCCTGAATCTGACCCGCGTGCAGGTCGATGGTCAGCACGCGATCCACCCCGGCTGCCACCAGCAGATTGGCCACCAGCTTCGCGGTGATCGGCACCCGTGGGCGATCTTTCCGATCCTGCCGGGCGTACCCAAAAAACGGCAACACCGCCGTGATGCGCTGGGCGCTGGCGCGTTTGACCGCATCCACCATGATGAGCAGCTCCATCAGATTCTGATTGGTCGGCGGGCAGGTGGGCTGCACCAAAAAGGCATCCGACCCGCGGATGTTCTCGTTGATCTGGACGAAGGTCTCTCCGTCTGGAAATGTCGTGAGCGTGGCCGCACAAGGTGAAATGCCCAGGTTTTGGCAGATCAACTCTGTCAGCGTAGGGTGGGCGGAGCCGCTAAGAACCGTAAGTTTCCCGAACATGCAGCAAAAAGGCGGGCCGGAGCCCGCCGTCAATCAGGAAGGTGAAGCAATGCAAGAAAGACGCGCCTACGGAGCCACCACCGGAGCCGCCCCTGGCTGGGACATCTGGCGCACCGTCTCCAACATCTTTTCGTAACCCTGCCACCAGTTGAATGTGCCCGCGACGTTGGCCGCCTCCGCCCGAGACGCCCAGAGATACGCCTTTTCCGCATCGTCAAAACGCAACTGCCGGTGGTGAAACAACGCCAGGCTCAGCCGCGGCTCTTCATACAGCGGAGCCAAGGTCAAAGCGCGGTGAATCTCCCGCAACGCACCCTCCTGGTCCTGCTCCACCTGCAGCACGTCCGCCAGAGCCAGAGCATACTCGTAGTTGAAGGGGTTCAGCTCGCCCGCTCGGCGAAAATGCTGCTCCGCCTGCCGCATCCACAGCTCTCGCTTCTCCGCCTCGGCAGAGGTCTCCAGCAGGCTCAACAGCCGCTCTCCCTGCGCCGCCTGCAGCTCGGGCTGCGCCTCGTCCAGCGCCAGAGCCTCGTCTCCCCACCCGATGGCCTCTTCCAGATTCCCCTCCAGCTCAGCCACTTCAGCGCGATTGGCCCGATAGTCCGCCCGCCCCCAGATCCACGCGGCCACCAACAGCACACCACCCGCTACCGGCAGGGCCAATTTCGCCATCTTCCGCACCCCCGGCAGCCGCCGCACCGGCACCGCCGAACCCTCCAATCCAGGATTCGCCAAAATCCCGAGCATCACCGCCATCAGCACCACCAGCCCTCCCACATGCCATTGAAACTCCACCGCCGCCTGCACCGCCGCAGAGACCACCGCACTCATCGCTCCCACCGTCAGAGCCAGTCGATTCGTCAGCAGCACCCCCGTTTTCACAAACCGATGCCGCGCCGACCAACTGACAAAACGCCAGCCATTCCCCAGGTGCACCACCAACACCAGCGCCATCAGCACCAACCCCAACCGCCCGTAGTCCGCCAGCACCTGCACCCACTCCGAGTGGGCAAACTCCGCCTCCCCCGTCCACGCAGCCAATCCCGGCTGCCGATACCGCACCGCCCCATCGTAAAACATCCGCGCCCCCTGCCCCAGCCACGGCTGCTGCTCATACTGCAAGGACGCCGCCTCCCAAAAATAAAACCGCACATCCTCCGTCGCATCCTCCCGACTCACACGCTGCCGCAAATACGCCTCATTCACCTTCCACAGCACCGCGCCAGAAATCACCACCAGAATCAACGCCCCCACACTCAGCCGCCCCAGCAAATGCCGATGACTGTGCCAAAGCAGCCACGCCGAACAAATCGCAAACACCAGCAATCCAGCCGCCAACCCCACAAACGCCCCTCGGCTGATCGTCAGCCCCATCCCCAGCACACAGGCCATCGCCAGAAAACCCAACACCAACCGCCACGTCGCCGACATCCGCCCCAAGCACATCCCCGCCAGCGCCATGAAAAACGCCATCGAGAGGAACGCCCCCAGGTGATTCGGATTGTTGAAGAACCCGCCAATCCTCCCCTCACCAAAGCTGCGATGAAACCCCGGCAGAATGTGGAACGCCCAGTCCCCCTGAAAATGCACACCACCCAACGCCAAATTCGCCACCGCCAATCCCAAAACCAACGCCACCATCGCCACCCTCCAGCGCGGCGCGCTCCCCCAAGTCAGCGTCAACAAGTACGCCACAAAGCCCGCCAGCACGATCACCCAATCCTCCCGACCATGCGCAGCAACCGGTGAAAACGCCGCGCGCAACGAAAAATAAAGCGCCGCCAACAGCGCCACCGCCAAACAAACATCACTCGGTGGAGAGCTAACTCTGATCTTGCCGCGCAACGTCGTCAGCAGCCCCGCCAAACCCAGAGCGATCGCACACGGCCAGAACAGCAGCAGCCGCGTCTCCGTCCCCAACGTTCCAGCCAACAAGACAGCCAGCAACAGCAGGCCCATTAAAATCCCTCGAGTCATTTCAAAAAGAATTTGCCGTCTCTCCCTCCACCGCACCAGCCTCAACCGCAGACCGTCGCGCCCTCTGATAAGCCGTCTTCAACGCCGCCACCGAGCGCTCCCATCCCAATTGCTCCGCCAACCGACGCTGCCCGATCCGCCCCATCTCCCGACGACGCGGTTCATCATCCAGCAGCTCCACCATGCCTTCCGCCAACTGCGCCGCATCGTTTTCCTTCACATAAAGCGCTGCATCTCCCGCCGAAAATCGGCCCTCTTTCAAGTCAAACAACACCTGCGCCTTACCAAACGCCATGTACTCCAGCGTCTTGTTCATCGTGCAGTGGTGGTTGTACTCATTGATCGGATCACAACCCACTCCCAAATCAATCGTCCGCAGCGCACGAAACAAAAACGCATCCGTCACCCGCCCCGGCATATCCACATAATCCGCTAGCCCCAGCTCATCTCGCAGCGCCTGCAATCGGGAAAAATCCGGCCCCGTCCCCATCAACAAAAACTGCACGTCCTCACGCCCCAGTTCCTTCGTCAGATGATGCGCCGCACGGATCAAAAACTCCACCCCATCCGCATCTCCCATCACCCCGATATAACCCACCAAATATCGCCGTCCCTTTTTCAACTCCAAATCTTCGGGCGCATCAAGATCCATGCGATTCGGTGCCGTCCGCACCACCAGCACCTCTTCCTCCCGCTTGCGTCCACGCCGCATCACCACCTCCCGCACGCTCTCATTCGTCGCGATCACTGCATCCGCCAGCGCCAACGTGGCGCGTTCCGCCAGGCGCGTCAGCCAGTAGATCGGATTGCGGCGAGAAAACTTGGCCGCAAACATCTCCGGCCACAGATCATGTACGTCAAAAATCACCCGCGACCCCGTCAGCAACCGCCACGGCAACGCCACCAGGAACAGAATATCAGGCGGATTGCACAGGTGGATCACCTCGAAGTCACCATCCCTCCGCGCCTTCAGCGAGCACCACAAACTCCCCACCAAGGCCGCTGCATACTCAGCGAAGAATCCCCCCAAACTCCCCGCCTCCCCCGGGATCCAGTATCGATAAATGCGAATGCCCTCTCGCACCTCCTCCGGCTGCACCCAACCCCTCATCCGCGGGCAAATCACCGTCACGTCATAACCCGCATCCCGCAACGCCCCCGCCTCCTGCCACACCCGCCGATCCAACGGCACCGGCAGGTTTTCCACGAGGATCAAGACGCGACTCATGATGTTAGACTCGGCCGTTTTCACCCTCTCACCAGCACAATCCTTCATAACTCGAAGGCAAGCTTTTTAATTCCCGCCAGCCATTCACATCGATCACATGTTGCCCCGCCCTCAGCACACCTGCCAACACCTCCAAGGGAGCACAGCGCTGGGCCGCCACCACCACCTCCGCCTCCCGCACCGCCGCCTCCACCGTCGGCCTCAGCAGCGCCGCCAGATGCGGCATGCGCCGTTGGATCTCGATTTCATTGGCACCGATCAGACGAGACAGATTCAGCTGCGGATCATAGATCGTCAAAGTGTAACCTCGACCCAACAACGTCTCCGCCACCGCCACCATCGGACTTCCCCGCAGATCATCCGTGTCCGACTTGAAGGCCAACCCCAAAATTGCTACCCGGCGGCCCGACTGCCGAGTCACCGTTTTAATCAGCAAATCCAGGTGCGCCTGATTGCTATCCAGCGTACTCTCCAGCAGCGGCATGCTGACGCCCTCCATCCGCGCCAGGGATGTTAGAGCACTAACATCTTTAGGCAGGCAGGAACCTCCAAACGGATTTCCCGGACGCATGTAATACGGAGATATATTCAGCCTCGTATCCGCACACACCACCTCCATCACCCGCGCTCCATCGACTCCCGCGCTTTTGGCCATGCGGCCAATCTCATTGGCGAAACCCACCTTGAGCGCGTGAAAATAATTGCAGGCATACTTGATCATCTCCGCACCTTCCCAGTTCAGCACCTCAGGCTCACCCCCGAGCAACTCCACCGATTCCGAAGTTGCTGGAGCCTCCCCATCGATCGTGCCGATCACGGCCAGCGAAGGCGCACGAAAATCTGCCACCGCCGTGCCCTCCCGCAAAAACTCCGGGCAGTAATACGCCCGCACCTGACCAGCTGCGAGGAGGTCGCTCAAAAACTCCTCCACCAGCGCCCGCGTGCTACCCGGCAGCATCGTGCTTCGAAAAATCAGCGTATGCCGCGCTCCTGATCGACGCAGCACCTCCGCAATCTGAGCGGTGACCTTGCGCACAAAATCCAGATTCAACCGACCCGATGTCAACGACGGCGTGCCCACACACACCAGGCTCACCTCCGTCTCCCCCAGCGCCTCTTCCACGTCCGTCGTCGCACTCAATCGGCCCTGTTCCCGAGCCGCACTCAAAAGTTGATCGAGTTCGGGCTCCACGATCGGTGACCGCCCCGCATTAAAAGAATCCACTTTGTCCCGCTGCACATCCACCCCCACCAGACGATGCCCGCCCTCCGCAAGGCAAGCCGCCGTCACCGCCCCTACATAACCCAAGCCAAAAATACTCACATTCATCGTCTTAAACCCATCGACTGAAACTCTCAAACTCGCTCCGGGGAACTCACGGCACGCAGCCGCGTACGCAGTCCCCGCACAAAACACACTCGGAGAGCCACCGCCGTCTCCGTCTGCAAAAAGGCGCGAGACACCGTTCGCTGCACCACCTCAGCCTGTGGATCACCGCCCTCCAGTTCCAAACGAAACCCAACGCCCTCATCGCCCACCAATTCCCAGGCCCGATGGCCCACCGGATGCAGCGACCAACCCGGCGCAAACTGCCACGTCACTTGATGCGGTTCATCCGTCGCCACCTCATCCAGCACATCCACCCGATCCCTCTGCCCCACCACCCGCCGCACCACCAGCGGACCATCGCACGCCAACATCGCCACCGCATCCTCCTCCTGCATCTCCAACC
>JAGRPD010000422.1 GCA_020439875.1 Verrucomicrobiales bacterium | reverse complement strand
TGCATATTCCGACCGCCGCCCACAGCGCGATCCCGACATTTTTGGAAGGAGATGGTAAACACATCGCCCCCATTCCATCAGCTCCGGGTGAAAGCCTGACGCAAGCTGCAAGAAAATGCCATGAAGCTTTGATGAAGCGATGCCCCTGCGCGCTGGCGATCAGCGCTCGCCTCGACTCAGCGCGGTGATCACTCCGTGCAGCAGCGGCAGCTCGCTGGCGGTCAGTTCCGCACGGCTAAATATCGCCGCCAGCCGTGCCATGGTATCGGCCCGACGGGACGGTGCGGGGAAAAAGCCGCCGTCCTCCAGCGCCGCCTCGAGGCGTTGCAACCACTTTTCCAGATCGGCCTTTTCCACCAGCGGTTCCGACCTTTCACCCGCAGCCCAGGGAACCATCGCCGCCACCGCGCGCTGCCATTCCCACCCCAGCAGCAGGACGGCTTGGGAGAGGTTGAGTGAGGCACACTCTGCCGCCGTGGGAAAGCGAATCAAATGATCGACGAGTCGCAGGTCGGAGTTGCTCAAACCCGAGGCCTCCGCGCCAAACAGCACGGCCAGCTCCGTCCGCTCCGTCCTCTCCGCAGCGTCGGCGGCAGGTCGGCGGGCCAGCTCCTGCATGGCCGCCTCGGCCGTCAGCACGGGCAGCTGGAGATCGCGCTGCCGCGCAGTGGTGGCCCAGACTCGGCGGCAATCCGCCACAGCCTCGGCCACGGTGGAAAAAGTCGCCACCCGTTCCAACACCGACTCCCCACCCGCAGCGGCGGCTCGCGCCCTTTCACTCTGAGGGCGACCTTTTCCCAAGACCACGCGTAGATCTTTGAGGCCGCAATTGGCCATCGCCCGTGCGCACATTCCGATATTTTCATCCAGCTGAGGCTGCACCAGCACCACCACGGGAGGAGCGGGTGGCCTTGGATTCTGAGCCTGGGAGGTTGGGGCCATTGGCGTGATGGTTAGGCCTCGCACAGGGCTGGATCAAGGGGTCACTCGATCCAAAAAGGCAGGCGGGAGTCGGCTGATTCAGGCGGCCCTGCTTTATAAAAACCATAATTTGAGGTTGGCGGCCCGCATTTTGCTGCTAGCTATGTAACATCGACGGCCATGTCACGACGCCTCCTGCTCGCCACATCCAACGCACACAAGACTGCGGAGGTCCAGGCCATGCTCGGCTCTGAGTGGCGAGTGGAAGACCTCCGTGCCCATCCCGATTTGACCAGCCCGGAGGAAGACGGCACCACCTTTGAAGCCAATGCCCGCATCAAGGCGGAGGCCGCCAGCGCGGCTCTGCCCGGGCTGCTGGTGCTGGCGGATGACTCGGGCTTGGAAGTCGATGCGCTGGATGGTGCCCCAGGCGTGCACTCGGCGCGTTACGCAGGGGCCTCTGCCACCGATGCCGACAACCGCCAGCGTCTGAAGCAAGAGCTTCGTCAGCTCGGCTCGCCGGGCCCCTTCACGGGTCGCTTCCGCTGCTGCCTCGCGCTGGCACGCGATGGCCAGACCCTGACGACCTGCCACGGTGCGGTCGAGGGCACCCTCCTCACCGAAGAAGCCGGAAGCGGCGGCTTCGGCTACGATCCCTTGTTTGTCCCGGACGGATTTTCGACGACCTTCGGCCTGCTCCCAGCTGAGGAAAAAAACACCCTGAGCCATCGCTCACGCGCCCTCCAGCAGATGCTGCGGTGGCTTGAGCAATCCCTAACCTTCGACGACTCGTCATGTCCACCCCACTGATTCGCACCTTCGGAAGCACGGTGCTCCTCGCTCTCAGCCTGACTTTTGCAGGCTGTCAGGGCTACGGGCCCGGGCCCACAGCCCAGCCCATGGCCCCGCTGTTTGGCCCCTCAGGTTCCGCACCCCATCAGGCACCGCCTCCCACCTACGCCGCCACACCTCGTCCGGTCGCCCAACCTGCCCCGCGCCCCGCACCCACTCCCGCCCCCGCGCCGAAGCCCGCTCCGCCCCCTCCACGCCCGACCACCCCTGCCGCTCCCTCCTACCCGCGCTCTGGCTGGATGCTGGCCCGGCAGCCGACCGGCGTGCCGCTGATGGGCGGAGCCACCCTCTGGGAGGTGAGAGCCACGCACGCAGGCAAGACCGTGGATTGCACCGCCGTGGTGTTTGACTCTCGGCGCTTCGAGCTGCGCGTCATTGATCAGCCCAATCCCAATGCCGGAGGTCGCGTCATCGCCGACGCCATGCGCGCTCACCGCGCCAGCGCAGGCATCAACGGCGGTTTTTTCACCCCCACCTTCGATCCGTTGGGTCTCATGATTGCCAGCGGACGCACGACGGGCATCTTCAAAACGAGCGGTATCCTCAGTGGAGCCGTCATGCAATTTTCCAGCGAACCCTACATCCTCTGGAACAATGAGTACCAAGGCTCCAGTGGCGTCACCAACCTCGTGCAAGGTGGCCCCCGCCTCGTCAACAGCGCCTCCCCCGTCGGTGGCCTGGATCACTCCAAATCCAGCACCCGCTCCTTTGTCGCCTCCGACGGTCGGCACAACTGGATCATCGGCACCACTGGCTCCACCGATCTCGCCAGCCTCGCTGAAATGCTGGCCACTCCCGGCATCATCCCGGGTGTCAATGTGATGCGCGCGCTCAATCTCGATGGCGGACGCTCCAGCGCCATTTGGGCCGCCCCCGCCAATGGCCGCGAGATCTCCCGCCCCGGCTGGTCCACCGTGCGCAATTACTTGGCCATCGTACCTCGATAAGACGCCCTCACGTTTCACGTTACCCACCCGAACATGAAACCTGCCGCTCGCGACTTCCTCTTCGACCTCCTTTCCACCCCCAGTCCCACCGGCTTCGAATGGCGCGGCCAGCGCAAGTGGGTGCACTACCTCAAACCCCTGGCCGACGCCGTCGAGAGCGACACCTACGGCTCCGCCTGGGCCACGCTGGAGGGCACCGACCCCAAGGCTCCACGCATCATGCTGGAAGCCCACGCCGACGAGATCGGCTACATGGTGAAGCACATCTCGAAGGAGGGTTACCTCTCCGTGGATCGCGTCGGCGGATCCGACGTCGCCACCGCCCGCGGACGGCGGGTGGACATCCTGGGAGAAAAAGGCACCGTCCGCGGCATCATCGGCAACGTGGCCATTCACATCCGTGATCGCGAAGACGAAAAGGTGCCCAAACCGCATCAACTCTGGGTGGACATCGGAGCCTCCAGCGACCGCGACGTCGAAGCCGCAGGCATCCGCGTCGGTCACCCCATGGTCTATGCCGATGGCGTCGAGGAACTCGGCTCCGACAAGCTCGTCGGCCGCGCGCTCGACAACCGCATCGGCGGCTTCATCCTCAGCCAAGTCCTCGCCCGTCTCGCCGCCAAATCGAAGCGCCCCAAGGCCACCCTCATCGTCGTCAACGCCGTCCAGGAAGAGATCGGCGGCCACGGAGCCCGCATGGTGGCGCATCGGCTCATGCCAGACGCCGCCGTCGTGCTCGATGTAACCCACGCCACCGACACCCCCGACGTGGACCCGCGCAAGCACGGCAAGGTCAACCTCGGCGGCGGCCCCGCCATCACCCACGGCGGAGCCAACCACCCCATGCTGGTGAAGCGCCTCATCGACGTCGCCGCCGATCAGCACATCCCTCTCCAGCACGAGTCCTCCTCCCGCTTCACCGGTACAGATACCGACGTCATTTTTAATGCCCAGCACGGCATCGCCAGCGCCCTGGTCTCTCTGCCCCTGCGCTACATGCATTCCGTGGTGGAAATGGCACACCTCGATGACATCGAGCGCGTCATTGAGCTGCTCTGCGCCGTCGTCCGCTCCATCAAGACCAAAGACCAGTTCAAGGTGAAGCTCTAGCGCCGCCTCGCTCCCCATCGAGCCCCCCACCAAAGTGGGATGGCCCCCGCGCGAAAGTCGCCTCCTGACCGGCGTTGGTTTCCTCATGCCCCACCGCGCCCCCCTCTTCCTCGCCAGCCTGCTTTCCCTGCTGGCGGCACCTGCGCTGCTCACTGCCGGCAACGACGCAGCTGGCAATGACACCTCCGACGCGCCCGTGCCCGTCCGGCGTTGGACCTTTCAGGACAAAACGCACACCGACCCCGGTCCCCGTGCCCCCTCGTATCCCGGATTTTCCGCGAAAAACACCGCCGCCCGCTCCAGCACGGGCAAGCCCGTCGAAGTGATCCCCGGAGACGCGCCGAAAGCCGCCGACCTGCGCTTTGATTTGCACGACGACATCACCCTCGAAGCCTGGGTCCGCGTCGAATCCCTCAGCAAAGGCTCCATGGATTACATCCTCGGCAAAGGCCGCACCGCCGCCTCCAAGAAGAATCAAAACTACGCTCTCCGCCTCATCGGCAGCGATACCGGAGCCAAGATCGGCTTCCTCTTCGCCAGCGCCTCCGCTCCCGGTGTCAGCGGCGGCTGGCATCGCTGGACCAGCACCGAGAGCTTCCCCCTCGCCGGTTGGCATCACGTCGCCATCACCTACACCTTTGGGCAAAAAGACTCCCTCCACGGCTACATCGACGGCCAGCCCGTCAAAGGCACCTGGGACATGGACGGAGCCACCGACCGCGCCCCCGTCAGCGACGACGACGCCCTCATCCTCGGCACCGGCAACGGTGACGGCAGCTCCGGCAAGCCCGGCAGCGCCTTCAAAGGCTGGATGGATGAAGTGGCCATCTGGCGCGCCATCCTTTCCCCCGAGACCCTGGCCCAGCGCTACGCCCACGTCCCGCCCCCGCCCGCCGTCGTCCGCACCGATGTACCCGCCGGAAAAGTCCTCGTCCAAATTTGCGAAGAAAACATCCCCGACACCGCCAAAGCCTGGCCCGCCGAACCCGCCCGCGCCAATGAGACCTACACCGAGCGCGCCTTTGGCCTCTTCCAAGAACCCAACCGCTACGTCGGCTCCGGCGTCCGCGGGGAGCGCGCCAATCCCCACCTGCTGCGTGCCGCCAGCGTCGTCACCCTCCCCCCCGGCAAGCATCGCCTGCTGCTGCGCGGACGCGGTGGTTCCCGCCTCTACTTCAATGACAAATTGGTCCTCACCCTGCCTTTCAACATCCAGAGCGGCGACGGCCACCACACCCTCGACATTCAGGCCGACTACCTCGACCTCGGCCCCGACTTCCGCTTTGCCCCCCCCGGCAACCGCGAAGACTGGTGCGAGTACGAAAGCGACGGCAAACCCTGCTTTGTCGTCATGGAAACCCTCGTCGGCGGCGTCATCGGCAAAAGCTTCCGCCGCCCCGAACTCGGAGAGACCGTCATCGCCTGGTCACCCGAAGGCAGCGAGTCCTGGCAGCTCCTCGCCGCCGACGGCAGCACCATCCCCTACTCCGACGCCGGCTGGGCCGACTACGAAGCCGAACGCCGCGCTCACTACACCGCCGCCGATGCCCAGGCCCGTGCAGCCCTGCGCGAAAAACAGGCCCCCTACTGGACCCAGCGCCGCGACCAGGCCAAAAAATGGCTGGCCAGCACCCCCGAAATCCCTGTCCCCACCTCGCCCGAGAACCTGCCCGTCAGCAACCCCATCGACAACTTCATCAACGCCACTCTCACCCGCGTGCAGAGCCAGCTGAAGGAAACCGATGGCACCACGGTCGATTTTTACCGCGAGGTCGAGCCCATCCTCTCCAACAAATGCTTCAGCTGCCACCAAGGCGGCAAGAGCAAGGGAGATCTCCGCCTCGATCGCCTCGACACCGCCTTGAAAGGCGGCGAGTCCGACGGCCCCGCCATCGTCCCCGGCAAAGCCGACCACAGCGCCCTCATCGCCCGGGTCTCCACGGATGATGACGACCTCATCATGCCTCCGAAGGGTGATCCCCTCTCCAGTGCTGAGATCGAGACCCTCACCACCTGGATCAACGAAGGTGCCCATTGGCCGGAACTCAACGTCACCCGCATCGAAGTCACCCCCCTGGCTGATGACCTCAGCTTCCTGCGCCGCGTCTATTTGGACACCGTCGGCGTGCCCCCCACCCTGGCCGAGATCGCCGACTTCCGCGCCCATCCGGACCGCGCTGCCGTCATTGATCGCCTGCTCGAAGATCCCCGCTGGGCCGATCACTGGACCGGCTACTGGCAGGACGTGCTCGCTGAGAATCCCAACATCCTCAACCCCACCCTCAACAACACCGGCCCCTTCCGTTGGTGGATTTTCGAGAGCCTGCTGGACAACAAACCCATGGACCTCTTCGTCACCGAACTGCTCCGCATGGAGGGCAGCGAGCGCACCGGTGGACCCGCCGGTTTTGGCGTCGCCAGCCAAAATGACGTCCCCATGGCCGCCAAAGGCATCATCGTCAGCGGAGCTTTTCTCGGCGTCGAAATGAAATGCGCCCGCTGCCATGACGCCCCCTCCAGCGAGGTCGCCCAGGAGCAGCTCTTCCAGCTCGCCGCCATGCTGAAGACCGAGCCCATCGACGTCCCCGCCACCAGCAGCGTACCGATGAGCCGCTTTGAGGGCCTCGCCCGCAAGCCCCTCATCCAAGTCACCCTCCAGCCCGGCACCAAGGTCCAGCCCGTCTGGCCCTTCGCCAAGTTTGGTGATGACGCCGCCGCCCACACCCTAGCCGCCGAGCCCGACAACCAGCGCGACCTCCTCGCTGCCTTCATCACCGCTCCCCAAAACGAACGCTTCTCTCAGGTCATCGCCAACCGCGTCTGGGAGCGATTCATGGGCCGCGGCATCGTCCCCAATCTCGCCGACTGGGAAAAATCCAAACCTTCTCACCCCGACCTCCTCCGCTGGCTCAGCCGCGAGCTGGTTCGCTCGGGTTACGACGTCAAAGCCCTCTCCCGGCTCATCCTCCACTCCCGCGCCTACCAGCGCGCCATCGATCCCCTGCTCACCTCCACCAGCCCCGTCTTCAGCGCCCCCGCCCCGCGCCGCCTCCGCGCTGAGCAGATCGTGGATTCCCTCTTTGCCGCCACCGGCAAACCCTTCC
>JAGRPD010000421.1 GCA_020439875.1 Verrucomicrobiales bacterium | reverse complement strand
TTGAAGGCGCGCACCACCCAGTCGCGATACGGCCACATGCTGCGCTCATTGTCCAGGTGCAGGCCGTGCGTGTCCGCGTAACGCGCCGCATCGAGCCAGTAGCGCGCCATATGCTCGCCATAGCGTTCGGATTTCAGCAATCGCTCGACCACTTTCTCATAGGCATCGGCACTCGAGTCGGAGAGAAAAGCATCGATCTCCTGGATGGTCGGCGGCAGCCCGGTCAGGTCCAGCGTCACCCGGCGGATCAGCTCTTCCTTGCCCGCTTCCGCCGAAGGTGCGAGCCCTTCTTTTTTCAAACGCTCCCGCACAAACGCATCCACCGCATTGCGAACCGGGGAAGCGTGGTTTTCAGCCGCAATCTTCGGCACCGGCGGCTTCACCGGCGCTTCAAAGCTCCAGTGCTTTTTGTATTCCGCACCCTCCTGAATCCAGCGCTCCAGGATCGCCGCCTGCGCGGGCGTCACCTTTTTGTGCGAATCAGGCGGCGGCATCACCTCGTCCTCATCCGTGCTGCGGATGCGCTGCAAAATCGTGCTGCCCTTTGGGTCACGCGGCTTCACCGGAAACGCGCCGTCGATCGCCGCATACGCGCCCTCTGCCGTGTCGAGCCGCAGGTCCGCCTTGCGCTTCTTCGCGTCGAAGCCGTGGCAGGCGAAGCAGTTGTCACTGAGGATCGGGCGGATGTCGCGATTGAAGTCGAGCTTCTCGGCAGCCGACGCAGCGCCGGCAAGCAACATTCCAGCAGAGACAATTTTCAAAGTCGTCATGGGTCGGATCAACGTCACTCTCATGCCAAAATCCCTTTCACCGCGTGATGTTCCTCCACACCCGTGAGCCTTTGATCCAGGCCCTGGAATTTGAATGAGAACCGGGTGTGATCGATGCCCATCAACTGCAGAATCGTCGCGTTCAGGTCATTGATGTGCACGGGGTCCTTCACGATGTTGTAACTGTAGTCGTCCGTCTCGCCATACTCGACGCCGCCCTTCACGCCACCGCCCGCCAGCCACATGGTGAAGCAGCGCGGATGGTGGTCGCGGCCGTAGTTGTCCTTGGTCAGCGTGCCCTGGGAGTACACCGTGCGGCCAAACTCGCCGCCCCACACCACCAGCGTGTCATCGAGAAGACCGCGCTGTTTCAAATCCATGATCAATGCCGCGCAGGCGCGCTCACTGTCATCGACCTGGCCTTTGATCAACCGCGGCAGGTTGTTGTGCTGATCCCAGCCGCGATGCAGGATCTGCACCACGCGCGTGCCGCGCTCAATCAAGCGGCGCGCCAGGATCGCGCTCTGCGTGAAGCTGCCCGCGCGGTGCACGTCCTCGCCATACATTTCCAGCGTGGCCTTGCTCTCCTTGCCCAGGTCCGTCAGCTCCGGCACGCTCGTCTGCATGCGAAACGCCATCTCATACTGCGAGATCCGCGTCTGAATTTCGGGATCGCCAATGCGCGCCAGGCTCATGTGGTTCAGCTCATTGAGCGCGTCGAGCATGGTGCGGCGGTCCGATGAAGCGACACCCGGCGGATTTTTCACATACAACACCGGATCCCCCTGGCCGCGCAACGCCACACCGGTGTAACGCGTCGGCAAAAAGCCGCTGCTCCACATCCGCGTGAACAAGGCCTGCGCCTGGCTGGCCGAGGGAAAGCTCGGTGTGAAAACCACGAAGGCCGGCAGGTCGTTGCTCTCGCTGCCCAGGCCGTAGGCGAGCCACGATCCGATGCTGGCCTTGCCCGGCACCTCGCTGCCCGTCATGACGTACGTGCAGGCCGGGTCATGGTTGATCGCGCTGGTGTGCACGCTTTTCACCACCGCAATGTCATCGACAATCTTCGCCGTGTGCGGCAGCAGCTCGCTCACCCAGCGGCCGCATTGGCCGTGCTGCGAAAACTTGAACATCGACGGCGCCACCGGCAGTCGCGCCTGACCGCTGGTCATCGTGGTGATGCGCTGGCCGTTGCGAATACTCTCCGGCAGATCCTTATCAAACTGCGCCTGAAGCCGCGGCTTGTGATCCCACAGATCCAACTGCGACGGCGCGCCGTTCATGTGCAGGTAGATCAGCCGCTTCGCCTTCGGCGCAAAGTGAGGCAAGCCCGGCAGCGCCTTCAGCATCTGCCCGCCCGGCGAGCTGGCCCGGCCAAACTCCGCGCCCAGCATCGAAGCCAGCGCAATGCCGCCCGCGCGCAGCCCGGTCTCGCCAAAAAACTGCCTTCGCGTCTGAAGCTGATGGTATTCCAACAACGGATTCATGAGTGGAATACGAAATCAAACGTCCAAGCCTTGCGGCAGCGTGGCTTGCGGGGGGGAGTCGATTCGGAGACACCTCTCGTCCATCTTGACAATGTGGCATTTTACCACAACCCATTCAGCATGAGTCGATCCATTCGTATCAGTGACGAGCTGGCCGAGTTTGCGGACGCGGCGGCAGGCTTCTCCCATCGCTCCCCCCCTCAGCAGATTGAGCACTGGGCTCAACTCGGCAGGATCTTGGAACCCGCCCTTTCCTACCGCGCCGAATCCGCCATCAAACAAGTTGGCCGGGCTGATCTCGACGCCGTTCTGGCCCGGGTGGGATCACCGGAATCCGTTCGCCGCACCCAGGCGATCATCCGTCGCACCAGCGGTGCCATTGTTTCCACAGACACCTGATCCCCTCATGTCAGCTCCCCTGCTGATCATGCTCGCCGGTCCCAACGGTGCGGGAAAGTCCACCTTTTACGAGTCCTACTTGAAGCCGCTCGGACTTCCGTTCCTGAACGCCGACATCCTGGCCCGCGAGGCCAACATGGACGCCTACACGGCAGCGGACACCATCGCAGCCATTCGCGATCAACGCATCGCGGACGGTCTGAGCTTCGTCACAGAAACCGATTTTTCTGATCCCTTCGGAGAAAAGGTGCAGGTGCTCCGCGAGGCTTCTGCGCGCGGATTCGACGTGATCCTCATCTACATTGGCATCAAGGACGCCAACCTCTGCCACCGCCGCGTCAAAGCTCGCGTGTCGGCGGGCGGACACGATGTGCCGGTGGAAAAACTCGCCGCCCGCTACGCACGCTCCCTCGACAATCTCGAACGCGCGATCTCTCAGCTCCCCTGCGTCCGCATTTACGACAACAGTGCCTTTCGTGAACCCCACCGATTTTTGGGTGAATACGCCCACCGAAAACCGGTTTCAAAAACAGACGATCCGATCCCAAAGTGGGCGCGTCGCTTTTTCCCGTAACCCGTCCCTCCTTGATGCCCGCTCACCCCAAAGTCGTCGTCACCGATTTCATCACCGAACCCCTCGACCACGAGCGTGCCGTGCTCCACGGGCATGCCGAAGTCGTCGCGCTCAACGCGATGAGCGAGGACGAACTCATCGGCCGGATCGAAGACGCGGACGCGGTCATGGTCTATCACTACTTCCGCTTCACCCGCGCCAGCATCGAGCGGCTGAGGCATTGCAAAGTCATCGTGCGCCCCGGAGTCGGCTACGACGGCGTCGATATCGCCGCCGCCCGCGAGCGCGGCATTCCCGTCTGCAACGTGCCCGACTACGGCACCGAGGAAGTCGCCGACTCCGCCCTCACCCTGGCGCTCTCGCTCGC
>JAGRPD010000420.1 GCA_020439875.1 Verrucomicrobiales bacterium | reverse complement strand
CCATTCTCAAACCCACGCCCGCCCCCTCTCTCCGCCCCACCGCAGCTCCGCGTCCTTCCCACCGCGCGACGGGGCTGGACCTTTCCGCGTTGGATTCGTCCTCCGAAGAGCAGCTGCTCCTGAGGGCCCTCCTCGCCACCGACGAGCAGCTCACCCTGCAGCGCGTGCTCGACCTCACGGCCGACCTCCCCGGCGTCGCCGCCTGCGCCCTGGTCGTCGGCCCCGAGTGTTTCTCCAGCAGCTCCGGCAAGAGCGGCGAGGCCAAAACCTTCCGCCATCAAGCCCGCGAGCTGTCTCGCAGCCTGCGCGATCTCGCCCCCCTGATCGGCATTTCCGATGCCGAGACCTTCACCCTCAACTCCGAAAGTCGCCTCATCACCTTTTGCTTCCCTGGAGAGACCACCTTCGGCGTCCTCCACGATCGAGAGCCCACCCTCGGGCTCCGTGACAAGCTCACCCTCATCGCCCGGCAGTTGGAAAAAATGCACACCGCATGACCTCGCTGCCTGCCTGATTCCCACCTCCCGCCATGCCTTCAGTCAATCACGACGAGCGCACCATCAGCTTCAAAATCGTCTATTGCGGCACTCCTCTGAGCGGTAAAACGACGAACCTGCAGTGCATCCATACCCGCCTGGATCCCACGGGGCGCGGGGATCTCGTCGCCCTCTCCACGGCGCGAGATCGCACCTTGTTTTTCGACTTTCTGGCCGTCGATGCCCCGGTCGTCCCCGGTTACAAAACCAGCTTCCTGCTCTACACCGTCCCCGGTCAGATCGTCTATAACGCCACCCTCCAGCTCGTTCTGCAGCAGGCTGATGGAGTGGTTTTTGTCGCCGACTCCCAGCTCGATCGGCAGCGGGACAACCTCCAAGCCCTGCAAAATCTCGAGGCCAATCTCCGCCTCAACGGATCCTCCATCGACCGCATCCCCCTCGTGCTTCAGTACAACAAGCGCGATCTTCCCGGAGCTGCGCCCGTCGAGTACATGGAGTTCCTGCTCAATCAGCGCAGCCGTCGTTGCCTCAGTTTTGAATCCGACGCCCGCTCCGGCAGGAACGTTCTCGCCACCCTCAACGCCATCTCCATGGCCGTGCTGCAGCAGTTTCAGCAGGCGCTCACCCCGCTGCACGAGGCTCCGCCCACCACCACTTCCGAAGTGCCCGACGAAGAAGCCGCTCTCGCCGCCACCTAAAGTCGCAGCCCTCCTCCCGGCCCCGCATGCCCTCCGCCGCCAACACCTCCACCCCGAGCAGCTTCCTCGCACCGCTGATCGAATTTGGCGGCGTTATTTGGATCGCCTGGATCGACACCCGGCTCGGCTCCATCATGGCGCTGCATGCCGACGGCTCCTCCACCACCCAGGAGACCACCGAGCGCGTCCTCGCTGAAGCGCTCTTCACCGCAGGCGATGCCCTCGGGCACCACCTCGGCCTCGGCCCTGCGGAGGAAAATCTGCAGATTCACCCCGGTGGCGGCCTGCTCCTCCGCCGCGCCACCCCGCAACATCTCATCGCCGTCCGCTTCACTCCAGGCGTACCGATCGCCCGCCTCCGCCTCCTGCTACGGGAGACCGTGCGTCAGCTCGCCCAACTCCGGCGTTCCCAGCAGACCAGCAGTTCGGCCCCTCCATCCCCTTTTGGTTCATTTCAGCCCAATTCATCCCTACCTCCCCCTGCGGAAACTCGCTGGTCTCACTAAATCCACGTTTACATCCGCCGCCATCCGTTCATATTTCCCGTAGCAGCGTCCATTTGACGCAAATCTTCACTCTCTCCCGTTCTCCTCCCCATGTTTGTCGAGTTGCTCTCCAAAGGCGGCCCCCTCGTTTGGCTGTTGCTGGGGTGCCTCGCTTTCTCGGGAGCGATTTTTTTAGAGCGTCTCGCCTACTACCACCGCGCCAGCATGAACGTCGCCGAATTTCTCGGTGGCTTGGCGGGTCTCATCCGGCGGAAAAACTACGCTGAAGCCCTGCATGAATGCGTGGCCACCCGAGTGCCCGCCGGACGCGTCATCCAGGCCGCCCTGCAGCGCCACTCCCTGAATCGAGAGCAGCTCAAGGAGATCGTTCAGGAAGCCGGCCAGTTGGAAGTCCCCCGGCTCGAGCGCTACCTTGGCATCCTCAATGCCATAGCCCACGTTGCCCCGCTGCTCGGCCTGCTCGGCACCATGGTCGGCCTGCTGGATAGCTTCACCAACCTCTCTTCCGCAGCAGGCGGCGTCGCCACCACACAAGAAATCGCCCACGGCCTTTACCAAAGCCTCATCACCGCTGCCCTCGGCACCGCCGTCGCCGTCCCCGCCTACCTTGCCTACGCCTTCCTCAGCGCCCGCGCCCGCTCCATCATGCACGATCTCGAACGGGCAGGCATTGAAGTCGTCCAACTCATCGATGACGCCCGCACGAACGACAACATCGTGCAATTCCCCCGGGATGCGGAGCCCGCCACACGCCAGGAAAAAGGAGCCCCCCGCAGTCATAGCCTCCAGAGCTGATCGGCCTCTCCGTTGCCCTGTCGGCATCGCTCATCCCCAGCCAGCCAGCCCACCCGCGCGCCTCACCTCACGCGATGAAGCTCGAAAGCCAACTCCCCCGCCAGAGCCCCTGGCTCTATCTGGCCCCGCTCCTGACCACCATCCTCCTGCTGATGGTGTACTTCCTGCTCTCCTCCAACTTCATCGTTCAATCTGGCGTCGCCATCGTACCGCCAGATGCCTCCTCCCGCCTCGTCGGTTTTGAGTCTGCTCACATCATCACCCTCGCCCCCGGAGACACCCCACGCCTCTACCTCGACGGACGCCCCATTGCCACCCCCGCCGCTCTCGCTGAGGAATTGCTGCAGCAAGATCACGCCAACCGCCACGCCCTCATCCATGCCGATCGCCGCATCCCCCTCGGCCGCGTCATGGAGATCGCCAACATCGCCTGGGAGCAGGGCTACCAAGTCGCCTACGCCACCAATTTCCCCACCGCCACGCCATGAAACGGCGGCCTCCCCATGCCGAGTCTCTGCCCGAGCCCGTGTTTGATTGGCGGCGCGAGAAAAGTCGCTTTTGGTTTCTCCTCCCGCCCCTGTTGCTCAGCTCCGTCGCTCTCGCCGTCCTGTCCATCCTTTTCACCGTTAGCGAGCCCGATCTCCCGCATCCCCCCTCCGCCAGCCGTCAGCTCATTCAGCTCACCGCCGACAATCCCGATGCCCGGCTCGCCCTCAGCCGGGCTGAAGACATCAGTTCCCTCATCCTCACCGATCCCGCCGAGACCACCCAGCCAGCAGCGTTACCTCCCTTCCGCCCCAGCTTTCAGGGCGTGACCTTAAATCTCAAGCCCCTTGGCAGCCGCGCTCCGGCTGCGCCTCTGCCACGTCTTTTCCAGCCCCAAGACCTCACCATTCCCCCCATCCCCAGCCGCGCCCCTCCCGCCTCCGTCCCGCCACCCGGCACCCCTCCCCAACTGCAAGCTCACCTCGCTGGCCCCTTGGCCGCACGTGGCTGGCTCCACCCGCCCAATCTCACCAGCCTGCGTCCGCTCGACGCCCCCCGCCTCAGCTTTCAAATCCAAGCCGATGCCACAGGCCGCATCCTGCTGGCCCTGCCCGAATCCGCCAACGCCGAATCCGCCGAGCTGCTGCAAACGCTGCACGATCGCCTCCGGGCCGCGCGCCTCAGCCCGCAATCTCAAGCCGCAGACAGCTGGAGTCGCATCACCTTCTCCTGGCAGCCTTGATTATGTTTGAGATTTCCCTCTCCCATCTCATCCTCCTCTGCATGATCCCCGGCCTGCTCACCGTCGGCGGTCTCTGGCTCATCAGCGTCTGGCGGGAGCGCTCCCGAGATCGACGCCAACGCCTCCGCGTGGTGCGCTGCCGCATCTGTGGCCGCGTCTATCCGCCCGAGACGCGAGACGTCATCACCTCATGCCCCTCCTGCGGCAGCGCCAATGAGCGCGCCCCCCTTCGCATGATCTGACTCCAATCCGCAGGCTCGCTTTCGAGCACCCCGGCTCAATGATGCTCCTTTTTCTCCGCCGCAGGTGCCGCGTGAGAGGTCGCCTCACCATGAGCCGCTTTGCCTTCCGCTTGTCCCTCGTGCTTCGCCCCATGTTCCCCTTCGCCACCCTCTTCATGCGGATGAGCATACAGCGCCTGAGTGGACTTCCAGGAATGTTTTTCGCACGAAACCGCACCACCCACCAAGGCCAGCGCAGCAAGGAAATAAAACGGGGTCTTCATGAATTCAAAAAAGGGCAAACAACCTCGCAAGCTATCTCGCCCCCGTCCCGGCGCAATCGCCAATTTCTCCCACTTTCCTTTTGGATCTCAGCTCCGCCCACCGTTCTCCATTCTCTCAAGCGTTGGCCAAGGCGGCCAGCCTTTCGTCAGCCCCGTTCTCCCCGGTTTCTTCAAGGTCGAGGTAGGTGAAAAAATTGGTGTCGGCGTAGGCTTTCATTCACCGGCAATCAGACGATCCAAATGTTCGCGCTGCTCCTTCGTCATTTTGGAAATGCGCATCGCGGTGCGGCGGGCGCGATTCATCTCCACCCAATCCCGAATGGCTTGGTTACAGGGAACGGGCTCGGGCTTGCAGGCGCGGAGTTCGTAGGTCTTGCCGGAGCGGCTCTGGGCATAATGCCTGACATCGGTGGGATGTTAGATGTCATGCGCACGGGAATTGGGTTTACCAGGGAAGGAAAAAGGCATTGATTCCTGTGCCCCGTTTGTGATCATAAGGTAGATAATGAAACTTTGGCCAAGAGCTGCCGTGTTGGTGGGATTGATGCTAATTCAGTGCTCAAAACCTGAATCGCCTCCGCAGCAACAGGCTGTAAGCACGGAAGACTCCCCTTTGTTACAGCAGCTTTCCAATCATCGGACGGTGACAGGAGAGCATTGGGCGAAGACTCTTCAGAAGATGGGCGAAGAACCTCTGCCGGTAGGTGAAGGGGTTAAGGCAGCACGTTTCGCTTTCCTGCCGACATTTGACGACGCCTGGGTCTTCCAGGTCGATTTTTCGGACGCTGAAGTGAAGCTCTGGGTGAACTGTGAGAATTCAAGTCGCGGAACGGCTGTGCGCGTTGTGGAGGACCCCGGTGCGATGGTGGCGCAGTTTCATGCGGTGGAGGCACAACGGTTGGAGCCTGAGCGACCCGGAGGATTGGACGGCGACTACTGGATGCTGGAGACATCGTTGAATGGAGCATATCATGCGACCGACCGCTGGTGCCCCGACACCTCGAACACTGAGAAGCGTGGCTTGACCGCACTGGTTGCGTTTTGTGAAACGTTGATCAAACAGAGCGGGTTCGCAGGCGAGATAACCTGTTGGGGATACTACAGATTTAAACATCTCACGGCCGACGCAGCCCACTGAGAGGGCCATGTTGATGACGGCACGCGGGCGATGCGGCCGGGGAAGTTTTCGATCCGGCCAAGATTCGCTCCCTCGATTGAGCGGGCAACTGGCCGGACTCCGATTATCATTCCTTGGCAGCGATGATCCGGGCATTGGAGTTTAGCGGAATTGTGGAAATCGAGTGGGAGGGCAGAAAGCCAGCGCGAGTGGAGAGCGTAAGGGCATCGCAGGCGCTGCTTCAGCGGACAGTCTTTGCACAACCATGAGACTCCCCATCATGACGGCGGTGGCATGCTTTGCGGTCATCTCAGGCTTTGCTGTCAAAACCGAAGCCTTCGGGGGTCAGTTGCATGCGACTCCTGGATGAAACTGTCGCAAGAAGCCACCGTGTTTTGCCGACAAATGTCAGAGATAAATCTTGTCAAATCCGACAAATGTCGGCAATCTCGTTGTCATGGCAAAAAATTCGCTTCCCTCCCTCTCCGCTTCCGAGCAGGCCATCATGGACCTCATCTGGAAGCTGCAGCCCGTGGGGCTCAATGACCTTTTGGAGCTCATCAATGCGGATCGTCAGGAGCCGCTCTCCAGGGCGACCTTGCAGACCCAATTGACGCGGCTCGAAGCCAAGGGCTGGCTGACGCGGGACAATTCCGAACGCGCCCACCGATACTCCGCCGCAGTGAAAGAGACGCGAGGTCGAACCAAGGTTCTCGCGGAATTGAAGGCGCGGTTCTTCGGCGGCAGCGGTCTGGCGTTGGTGCGATGCTTGGTGGAGAGCGGCGACATCAGCGCGGATGAACTGACGGAACTGAGAAAGCTGGTTCGCCTGAAGAAAGGAGGTGATGCATGAGCGCGATCACCTTTGGTTTTCAGGCTTTGCTGGTGTCTGCGGTTGGCTGGCTGGTCCTGCGACTCCTCGTGAGCGATGCAAGGCACCGGGCATGGGGATCCCTTCTGGTCCTGGCGACGATCACCTGCCTTCCGCTCATCCCGACTCTGAGCCGCGAAACGGACTCCGATCAGGTTCACGAAAAGAACGCGATGGCATCCTTTCCAAAATGGACGGTGACCATGGACGGTCCGGCGCAATCGAATACGGGATCAACCGACGTTGCGCTGGATGTCGAAGCTCACCGTTGGACATGGCCTCACTGGTCCCAATGGGTTTTGGGTCTGTGGGGAGCGGGAATCGTTGGGATGGGTCTGGTGCACGCCGTCCGATCTGTTCAGGTGGCGACGGCCAAGTGGAAACCGCATTCGCGGGGCGTGTGGGTTGGCAACGTTGCATCGCCTTGTGTTTCAGGGGTGCTCAAGCCGGTGATCGTTGTGCCGGAGAATCGCGACTGGACGGAAGATCAATGGCGCTGGACTTTGGCCCACGAAACGGAACATCTTCGAGGTCGGGACACGCAGGTGGTTTGGCTGCTCGGGTGGTTGCGCGCCGCGCTGTGGTGGAACCCCTTCGTTCATGCCTTGATCGGAATGTGGGAGCAAGCGCGGGAAGAAATCTGCGACCATGCGGCGAGTTCGCGCGAGGAGGCGCAAGCGTATGGGGAGTTTCTGCTCGACATTGCATCGGCGGGACGCCTGCCCGGCATGGCGATGGCGGCTTCACGCCCAGCGCGCCGCCTTCGAGCCAGGTTGACTTCACTTTTGGATGGCCGCGAAGTGAGACGCGGGCCGCAAGGATGGTTTTTGGTTTCAGTGATGGCTCTGCTCGGCTGTGCGGCGGTGCTCGTGAGTTGTGTCAGCTTTGAAGCCGAGGCTCCAAAAGCCGAAGACGAGGTGCTGCTGACGCGCATCTTTCGCGTTGATCCTTACTTCCTGAATGTGTCGGCATCCGGCGCTCAGACGTCTTCGACTCGAACGGCGGAGGAGGTGCTGCGGGAGATGTATGTAGATTTTCCACCCGGAGCCAGCGCGGTGTTCAACCGCGTGACCAGCCAGCTCATCGTGCGGAACACTGAGAGGCGTTTGGAACAGATCGAAGGAGTGCTGGAGACGTTGGCTGCGCGCCAGGAGTTTGACAGTAAACAAGTTTATATCTCCACCAAGTGGGTCGAATACCCCGATGAACCCGACTGGATTGCAGATACCTTCAGGGAGACGTTCTCCCTGTCGGCGGAGGGAATGGACAGCAAGCAGTTGCTTCCTGATTTGGAGGAACTGACCGACCCGCAGTTTCAGGTGGTGATCCGGGCGTTGTCTCAGAGGAAGGGCGTTGATTTGCTTGCCGCGCCAAGTGTTACCTGCAAGTGGGGACAAAAGGCGACCGTCGAACTGTCCCCGCTCCCGCCCAAAACGGGTGCCGAGATCAACTGGACGGGAGTCAGCGCGGAATTCACTCCCCTCTTCCACGATGGGAAGTTGAGGCTCGGATTGCAGGCGGATCTTAGTGTGCCTGCGAAACATGGAAGTCGTGCCAACTCCCATGCATCGGCCATCTCCTCCACTCGTGCGCGGCATCTCACTCGCCGGGAATCGGTCGAAATGGAAGACGGGCACACTTTGGTGGTTCACATGGGTCAATCTGTGAGCGGGCGCAGGGTCATGCTCTTTGTCAAAGTGATGCTGATCTCACCGACCGGACAACCAGCAGACGTTGAGAGGCTGAAGCGCCTGCAGCACTGATTGGGCAAGAACCAACAACCAGCGGCGTTTCTCACGGCACAAAGCCGCCATGATGCGTTTGCCGTTTCTCATTCTCTCTTTGTTCGCCAATGCCACTCTTGCTGCGGACAAACCCAACATCATCGTCATCGTGTCGGATGACATGGGTTACTCGGATCTCGGTTGTTACGGCGGCGAAATCGAAACACCGAACCTGGATGCGCTGGCGGCGCGCGGGGTGCGCTTCACCAACTACTACGTCAACAACATGTGCTGGCCGACGCGGGCCAGCCTCATGACGGGTTTGTATCCGAAGACGGCGCTGCCGAAGAAGGGATCGGCCGAAGGGGGGCTGCACCCGAAGTCGCTGACCCTGCCGCAAGCGCTTCGCGGCGAGGGTTACGCCACCTTTATGTCGGGCAAATGGCACCTGGCTGATCCGGCGGAACTCGACGGACCCAGCGCGCCGCATCACAAGGGGTTCGACCAGTTTTACGGCACGCTGGAGGGTGCCTGCGATTTCTTCGCTCCCGCCGGACTTCAGCTCAATGGCCAGAGCATGACGCAGGAATGGGAGAACCGGGGCGACTATTACTACACGGACGCCATCGTCGATCACGCCCTGGAGTTTCTGAATGGCCACCGGCAGGGCGGGAAAGCTGGGGCACCGTTCTTTTTGTATGTGGCCTTCACGGCGGCGCACTGGCCGCTGCACGCCAAGCCGGAGGACATCGAGCACTACAAGGGCCGCTACGCGATGGGCTGGGACGAGCTTCGCAAACAACGCTATGAGCGGATGAAGACTCTGGGCGTGATCGATCCCGATTGGGAACTCTCGCCGCGCGATTCCGAGGTGCCGCCGTGGGAGGAGGCGGAGAATCCTGAGTGGCAGCAGCGGCGCATGGAGGTGTATGCCGCGCAGGTGACCTGCATGGACCGCAACATCGGTCGGCTGGTGGCTTGGCTGAAGGAGCAGCGGCAGTTCGACAACACGCTGATTTTGTTTCACCACGACAACGGCGGCTGCCATGTGGAGTACGGGCCGGATCGGAGCGGATCGTGGACACGCGACGCCACCACCGACGGCAGCAAGACGCCGATCCAG